>CAVDQR010000056.1:4239-8388 GCA_963611065.1 Bacteroides ovatus | reverse complement strand
CTGGAGATCTGGACCGACGTGGACGGGTTCATGTCCGCCGACCCCAGGATCATCCCCGACGCGAAGAAGATCCCCGAGATGAACTTCGGGGAGGCCGCCGAGCTCGCCTACTTCGGCGCCAAGGTCCTGCACCCCAGGACCATCGAACCGGTCAGGCTCAAGCACATCCCCCTGAAGGTCAAGAACTCCTTCAAGCCGGAGGAGCCCGGGACCCTGATCCACCACCTCAGGAAGAGCACCTCCGAGATGCTCCGCTCGGTCGCCGCCAAGACCGACCTGTCCATCATCACGATCAGCTCCGCGGAGATCGCGTACCGCCCGGCGATGGTCGCCCGCATCATCGACAAGATCGCGGACATCAACGTGATAATCTACTCCATCTCCACGTCCCTGTCCACTGTGGCGTTCCTCGTTCACAACAACGACGTCAAGCAGACCCTGAGGCAGCTCAACGGCCTCAGCGGAGGGGACATCGAGAGGATCGACGTGAAGAACGACGTGGCGCTCATCTGCGCCGTCGGGGACAACCTCCTCGACAAGTGCGGGGTGTCCGGCGACATCTTCAGCGCCGTGAAGGAGGCGAACGCCAACGTGGAGATGATCTCCGAGGGCGCTTCCGACGTGTCCCTCAACTTCGTCGTCCCCATGAGCAGGGTGATCGACGTGGTCCGCACCCTCCATGACAAGTTCATAGGTGGTCAGCGATGATGCGCGACTTCCCGTCCCAGGACGGAATCATGATGATCGGCGGCAAGTCCGCCGTCGAGATAGCCGACGAGTTCGGGACCCCCGTCTACGTGACGGACGAGCAGAGGCTCAGGGAGAACTACCGCAACGTGTACAACGCCTTCTCCAGGTTCATGGACACCAAGGTCCACTACGCCTGCAAGGCCAACACGAACCTCGCCATCCTCAAGGTGCTGGAGCAGGAGGGCGCCGGGATCGACGCCGTGTCCATCGGCGAGGTCCTCACCTGCCTGAAGGCCGGGTTCACCCCGGACCGCATCATGTACACCGGGGTCAACGTCTCCGACGCCGAGCTCAAGGCGGTGGCGGACACCGGAGTGATGATCAACCTCGACTCCGCGTGCGAGATGGAGAGGCTGGCCAAGATCGCGCCGTGCGCCGACGTCTCGTTCAGGATCACCCCCGGGGTGGGATCGGGCCACAGCGCCAAGGTCACCACCGGGAACAAGGGCGCCAAGTTCGGCATCCCCCTGGACCAGGTCATATCCACCTACGCCAGGGCGAAGGACCTGGGATTCAACATCAAGGGCATCCACGCCCACATCGGGTCCGGAGGACAGGTCGTCGAGCCCTTCATGGACATGATGGAGGTGCTCATCGAGCTGGTCAACGAGATCAAGGGCCTGGGCATCGACCTGGAGTTCATCGACATGGGCGGAGGCATCGGAGTGCCGTACAAGCCCCAGGAGGAGGAGATGGACGTCGGGGAGCTCGCGATGAACCTCACCGACATGATCCAGGAGGAGACGGACATCAAGACCATCGTCCTGGAGCCCGGCAGGTACATCATCTGCGACTCCACCGTCCTGCTCACCAGGGTCAACGACGTCAAGGACACCGGCGTGAAGAAGTACGTCGGAGTGGACGCGGGATTCAACACCCTCATCCGCCCCGCCATGTACGACTCCTACCACCACGTCGCCGTGGCCAACAGGTTCGGCAAGGCGTGCACGGACAAGTACGACGTCGTCGGTCCGATCTGCGAGTCCGGCGATTACATCGCCCATGACAGGGTGCTCCCCGACCCCAAGGTCGGAGACATCGTCGCGGTGTACAACGCGGGAGCCTACGGATTCTCCATGTCCAGCAGATACAACTCGCGCCCGCTGTGCGCCGAGGTGCTCGTCAACGAGGGCCATGCGGACCTGATCCGCGAGGCCGAGGACTACGAGGACCTCTGGAAGCACCAGATCATACCCGAGAGGCTCACGAGATGAGGTTCTGGAAGTATCAGGGCATCGGGAACGACTTCATCCTCCTGGACGGGACGTCCGGGGACCTGGAGATCGACCCCGCATGGTGCGTCCGCGCCTGCGACAGGCATTTCGGCATCGGCGCCGACGGCGTCCTGTACGTCATGCCCGGCGAGAACACCGACATCACCATGCGCATCATCAACGCCGACGGAAGCGAGGCGGAGATGTGCGGCAACGGGATCAGATGCGTCGCCAAGTACGCCGGCGACACGATCCTCTCCGGGAGGGACAGGATGACCATCCACACCCTCGCCGGGGACCTCGGTGCCGAGGTGTTCAGGGGATCGGACGGGAAGGTCGATACCGTCAGGATCAACATGGGCGCGCCCATCCTCGACGGCAGGACCGTGCCGGTCGACCACGACGGACGCTTCATAGACGAGCCGTTCGAGGTCGACGGAGTGGAGCTGAAGGGCAACGCGGTGTCCATGGGCAACCCCCATTTCATCACGTTCACGCCCCTCGACGACGCCACCGTCGACAGGCTCGGACCCGTGCTCGAGAGGCACCCCTTCTTCCCCCGCAAGACCAATGTGGAGTTCTGCAGGGTGGAGGACGGGAAGATACACATCCGCGTCTACGAGCGCGGAGCGGCGTGGACCCTGGCCTGCGGGACGGGCGCCTGCGCCACCACCACGGCGGCCGCATTGAACGGGCTCGTCCCCTTCGGGAAGCCCGTCGACGTCCGCCTGCCCGGCGGTTGGCTCAAGATCACCGTCGACGAGAAACTCGAATACGTTCTCATGGAGGGGCCGGCGGAGCTGGTCTTCCAGGGAGAGACGGAGCGATTGCGATGAGATACGAACAAGCCGAGAGGCTCAAACAGATCCCGCCTTACCTGTTCGTGAGGCTGGAGAAGCTCTCCGCCGAGAAGAAGGCGGAGGGATGGGACATGATCGATTTCGGGATCGGGGATCCCGACCTGCCCGCGCCGAACGAGATCGTCGACGAGATGTGCAAGCAGGCGTACGTGAACGAGAATCAGAAGTACTCGTCCTCCCAGGGCGAGAAATCGCTCCGCATCGCCGTCGCGCAGTGGTACAAGAAGAGGTTCGGACTCGACATCGACCCGGACACCCAGGTGTGCATCACCATCGGGTCCAAAGAGGGCATCTTCAACATCGCCCAGGCCTTCGTGAACCAGGGCGAGACGATCATCGCGCCCTCCCCCGGATACCCCGTGTACTCCGGCGCGGCCACCCTCTTCAACGAGGCCAACTGCGTGAAGGTCCCCCTCAGGCCCGAGAAGGGCTGGCTCCTCGATGTGGACGAGTGCCCCGAGAACGCCAGGATGCTGTACGTCAACTACCCGAACAACCCCACCGGGGCCACCTGCGACAAGGCGTACCTGAAGAAGGTCTACGACTGGTGCCAGAAGAACGGGACCATCCTGTGCTACGACGCCGCCTACTCCGAGATGTGCTACGACGGCTACCGCGCCCCGTCCATCCTGGAGGTCGGACCGGATGCCATCGAGTTCGGATCCTTCTCCAAGACGTTCTGCATGACCGGGTTCAGGCTCGGATACGCGGTCGGCAACCCCGACCTCATCGCCGGCCTCGCCAAGTGCAAGGGTCAGATCGACTCCGGAGCGCCGATCTTCATCCAGAAGGCGGCGGAGAAGGCGCTGTCCCTGTACGGACCGAACGGGGAGGAGCCCGAGTGCGTGAAGAAGAACATGGCCATCTACGCCGAGAGGCGCAAGGTGCTCGTCGACGGCCTCAGGGACCTGGGGTTCGACGTCGCCATGCCCAAGGGGACGTTCTACGTCTGGTTCGACTGCGGCATGTCCTCGTTCGAGTTCACCCAGAAGATGATCGACCTGGGGGTCATCGTCACCCCCGGATCGGGATTCGGCGAGTCCGCGGACGGATACATCAGGATGACCGTCACGGAACCCGTCGAGAGGATCAAGATCGCTCTCGAGAGGATGAAGCGCGGTTCCTACCAGTGAAACAAACAGGGGTCTCCGGACCCCTTTCCATTCTCATTCCGCTTCGGGGAGCTGCCCTTCGGCCTCCTCCTCGAGCGCCCTGCAGGATTGGATTACCTGCACCGGGCTGATGTACCCCTCGGCCACGAGGTCCATGACCTGCAGCATGCTGACGACGGCCTCGCCGCGCATGGTGAGGCTCCAGAACTTGGC
>CAVDQR010000056.1:0-4011 GCA_963611065.1 Bacteroides ovatus | reverse complement strand
GACCTCTTCCTCGGACATGCGAATCAAGAACCTATATGCCTATTTAGTATTCATGTACTCTAAAAGTATCTGAATCATGTTCAGACGCGATTCGGACGCCATATCGATGCTCGACCGACGTTTCCGTACATCCGTATACAATATTGAACAAGCCTACATCATTGGAATGAACGCGGTCGGACGGTCGTATTTCATCCTATGCAGAGGAATCAACACTACATCCAGGACTGTACGCGCGGACGCCGTCGGAGGCACGGAAATCAACACGAAGGTAGGTCATTCGGCGACCCCCCGATTCCGCTTAAATACCCCATCGGCCTTGATTCGAATAAGAGCTGATCATCATGGTCACGAAGACATTGGAAGACATACCCGGGGTCGGCCCCGCAATCGCCGAGAAGCTGCGCGACTCCGGATACACCGAGATCATGGCCATCGCCGTGGCATCGCCCAAGGAGCTCGCCGAGACCTGCGAGATCGGGGAGAAGAAGGCCGCGGACATCATCGAGGGAGCGAAACTCTGCGCGGACATCGGCGGATTCGAGACCGGTGTCGACATCATGGAGAGGAGGAAGGCGGTGACCAAGCTCACCACCGGATCCAAGGCGTTCGACGACCTGCTCGCGGGGGGACTGGAGAGTCAGTCCATCGTCGAGTTCTTCGGGGAGTTCGGGAGCTGCAAGACGCAGGTCTGCTTCCAGCTCGCCGTGAACGCCACGCTCCCGGAGGACCGCGGGGGACTCGACTCCGATGTCATCATCATCGACTCGGAGAACACCTTCCGCCCCGAGAGGATCATCCAGATGGCCACGTACCTCGGGGTGGACCCCGACGTCACCCTCAGCAGGATCCACGTCGCCCGCGCGTTCAACTCCCAGCACCAGGTGCTCCTGGTCGACAAGGCCATGGAGCTGGCCCAGGAGATGAAGTGCAGGCTCATGATCGTCGATTCCCTGACGTCGCACTTCCGCGCCGAGTACGTGGGACGCGGGTCCCTGGCCGAGAGGCAGCAGATCCTGAACCGCCACATGCACGACCTGCTGAACTTCGCCACCGTGAACAACGCCGTCATCGCCGTGACCAACCAGGTCGCCGCCAAGCCGGATGCGTTCTTCGGGGACCCGACCAGGCCCATCGGGGGACACATCGTTGGACACACAGCGACATTCCGCATATATCTGAGGAAGGGGAAGGCGGGCAAGAGGATCGCCAGGCTCATCGACTCCCCCAACCTGCCGGAAGGGGAGGCGGTGTTCATGGTGACCGAGGACGGCATCAAGGACGCCTGACCGCTTGGTTTAAGAGATGGGAGTCATCAACGGGGGCGTGAGCCCCCAATTCTTCTTCGAACTGTCAGGCGAGTCCAGGGACATGCCGCCGGCGGAGGCCGCCAGATGCATGGAGGCGGAGGCCGGGGAGTACAGGATAACGGGCAGCGGACCCGGATACCTCATAGCGGAGTTCGACCCCGCGGCGCTGGACGGCATAGCCGACCGCATCGCGATGACCAAGAGCATCGGCCGCTACCTCGGACGCTACGACCCGGACGACCTGTCGAACCTGGAGAACGCCGAGCTCCCCGAAGGGACCTTCGCGGTCCGCGGGAAGCGTTTCGAGGGCATGATGAAGGATGCGGACTCCCAGGGAATGGTCAGGCACATCGGCGGCATCCTGTCGAAGAAGAGGGATGTCAACCTCAAGGAGCCGGACTTCGTCGTCCGCATGCAGATGTGCGACGCCGTCCACGTCTACATCGAGGAGAGGGTCACCGAGACCGACCTGCTGGAGAAGCGCAAGGTCGGGGAGCGTCCGTTCTTCTCGCCCATATCGCTGCACCCCAAGTACGCCAGGGCGCTGATCAACCTGACCGGCGTCAAGCGCGGGGGGACCGTTTTGGACCCGTTCTGCGGGACCGGAGGGATAGTCATCGAGGCGGCGGAGATGGGCATGCGCGCCATGGCCTCGGATTTCGATCCGGAGATGGTCGCCGGATGCAGGGAGAACATGCAGTTCTACGGCCTCGAGCTGGCCGACTTCGATACGCTGGACATCGGCGACATCGGGGAACGCTTCCAGGATGTCGACGCGATATGCACCGATCCGCCCTACGGCAGGTCGACCAAGACCGGCGGCGAGAACATCGACCACATCTACGCCAGGGCCGGGATCTCCATCGCCGAGTCCCTCAGACCGGGATCCCGCGCGGGGATAGTGCTGCCCCACCCCATCGAATACGATACGATGGCGCTGGAGAACACCTACATCCAGAAGGTGCACGGGTCCCTGTCCAGGCACTACCACATCTTCAGGAAGCCGGAGCGATCCCGTCGACGAATTCATCGGTGACGTCCGTCCACCTGCCCGAACGGGGGAACGAACCTTCCGCATAGGCCTTGGCACCCTCGACGATCTCATCGAAGTCCTTGGTCCTCAGCCTCACCTGCCTGAAGCCGTCGCCGGAGGGCATCCTGACCTCCGCGCCTGCCGAGGATTATCCCCTTGGTCCACACGGACGCCTGGAAGAAGCTCCCCTCCGATTCTGGTTCGGGCTCGATCACGACGAACTCTCTCTCCCCGCTCCTGACGGCCTCCAGACATTCCAGTATGTTCTCGGAGGATGTCTTCCCCGCTTCCTGGGATTCGGTGGTCACGTACCATTCCGATGTCATGCCGATGGAATCCGCTGGAGCATATATCAAGGCGCCCGACGAGACGTCGGCATACGTGCGCGGGCATGTGTATCCGCCCATCCCGTCATCTTTTTGTATTCATCCTACATGGATGTGCCAGAACGTGCGACGGACGACGCGGGGACACCGCGAACGGACGCCTGCACCACACGACGTGATCGCATGACTATTATGCAGAAGCTCCGCGACATGATGGCCGTGGAGGGGACCTTGCATGTGGCCCTCATCGACCCTGACAAGCAACCTCCGGAAGAGGCCGGGAAGATAGCGGCGAGGATGCTCGCCGCGGGGACCGATGCCGTCTTCATCGGGGGATCGACCGGAGTCACCAGCGAGAACACGACGTCCACCACGAAGGCGATCAAGGAGGCCACCGGACTCCCCGTCATCATCTTCCCCGGAGGCGCCACCGCGCTCTCCAAGGAGGTCGACGGACTCCTGTTCATGAGCATGATGAACAGCAAGAGCCTGGACATGGTCATCGGAGCCCAGGTCTACGCCGCGCCCCTCGTCAAGAAGCTCGGAATCGAGACCATCCCCATGGGATACGTCATCGTCGAGCCCGGCATGAAGGTCGGTCAGGTCGGACAGGCGGACCTCATCAAGAGGGACGATATCCCCCGGGCCTGCGCCTACGCCATGGCCGCCGAGATGCTCGGAATGGAGATGGTGTACTTCGAGGCCGGATCCGGAGCGGACGTCCCCGTCCCTCCCGAGATGATCCGCGCCATCAAGCAGTGCATCAGCATCCCCCTGATCATCGGAGGGGGCATCCGCACCCCCGAGGCCGCCAAGGCGGCACGCGAGGCCGGTGCCGACATCATCGTCACCGGGACCCTGCTGGAGCAGTGTCAGGACGGTTCCGTCCTGAAGGCCGTCGTCTCCGCGGCGAAGGGGGCCTGAACCATGAGCAACTGGGACGGACAGGACCGCCCCTCCTACAACACGCCCATCTCCCCCTCGGCGCCCATGTGGCTGACCCCCGAGGAGAGGGCCGCCGGGATCAACAGGGACCTCAAGGTCGCCGCCAGGCGCTACCTGTGCCCCAACTGCGGAAGGGAGTTCAGCCTGTTCCAGTCGAGGGCGGTCGCCTGCAAGGCATGCCCCCAGGCGAGCCAGAACTGCCCCAACGTCCGCTGCCCCTACTGCGACAAGGAATACCCGATCAGGGGATTCGTCGTCCCCGACAGCAAGGTGGACCAGGTCCACATGTCGCAGTACGCCGACAAGGTGTTCAACAACTGGCAGGACGCCTACGGCAACAACAGGCGCTGAATCGTTTTCCATGAGACGGTGCGACCTCTGGGTCGCCCGCCTCATT
>CAVDQR010000055.1:0-8471 GCA_963611065.1 Bacteroides ovatus | reverse complement strand
CTCCCTGGCGAGGGCTTCGGCCGAGGTCGTCTTCCCGACGCCGGGCGGTCCCATGAGGACCACGGCGCGCATCGGGGGTATCCCGGATTCCCAGGACTTCGCCCATTCCCTCAGCGCATTGACAGCCGAAGGATTCCCGAGGACCCCGTCCAGCGTCTGCGGGCGGTACTTCTCGGTCCAGTCCATTCAATCGTCCCCCGGGGCGTACACCACCCTGAAGATGTCCATGGACTGATAGAAGAACACCAGGAGATCGAGTATCATCACGGTCATGTTGGAGCTGGACAGCTGCCATCCGTTGAGGTACCACAGGATGAGAGAGATCCCCAGGAACATGCACCCCCTGGAGTACTTCTTCATCACGATGTGCCCCAGTCCGAAAATGTTGAAGAATCCGGGGAGGATGGCGAGGATCAGAGCGAGGTTCCCGTTCTTCCTCATGCGGGGGAAAGGCATCGGCATCATCGGCTGCGGGTTGAGCTTGCATCCGCAGCTCCCGCAGAACTCGTCCATGCGACCGACAGGTTGGCCGCACTGCGGACAGACATGAGCGGTCATGCCCGAATCGTCTATCACGTACGACTTGTCCTTCATGCAGCCGCAGCGGGGGCAGAAATCCATGCCCTCGTCGATCTGAGCCCCGCATTCCCCGCATATGTGCTTCATTCCACCACCGAACCTCTGAGGTGCATCCTGTAGATGCCGTCAGAGCATTCCACGCATATATCCTCGCCGAAAAGATCCGAGATGTTGGCGTCGGTGAGCAGCTCCTTCTTGGGCCCGTCGGCGTGGACCCTGCCCTTCTTGACCATGACGACCCTGTCCACGGACACCGGGATGTCGGTGAGCTCGTGGGTGATCATGACGATGCTCACGCCCGATGCTATGAGGATGTCGAACATCGAGCGGAACTTGGACTTCATGACGATGTCCAGGCCTGTCATGGGCTCGTCCAGGACCAGGAGGTCCGGTCCGGTGACCAACGCCCTGGCTATGAGGGCGCGCCTCATCTCGCCCAGGGAGAGGTTCTCGATGGGCCTGTCCATGAGATCGTCGATCCCCAGGGCGGTGGCCGAATCCAGGGCGGCCGACTCGATCTCCGGGGTCATGACGTGGTTCCTGAAGACATCCAGGCTGTTGAAGAATCCGGAGCACACCACTTCGCGGACGGTGGTGTCCGGGCGGAACATGGACTGCAGGTCCATGGATACCACTCCCATCCTGCTGCGGATGTCGAAGAGGTTCCACCTGTCCTGTCCGAAGATCCGGAACAACGCCGGATCCTCCTCGTCGTAATACGGGCGTATGTCGCCCCTCAGGAGCTTTATGAGCGTGGTCTTGCCCGAACCGTTGGGTCCGATGACGGCGACGCTCTCGCCCCTGTTGATGTCCAGGTCCACGGACCTGAGTATGTAATTGCCGTTCCTGACGATCGATACGTTCCTCAGTTCCAGCGCTTTCTCCATGGGAGCGCGATACTGGTATCGTACTTAAGGGGCTCGCGGCTTGACCGTGGCCTTTATGCACTTATCGATGGCGATGAGAAGGGTGGCCACCTGTTCGCCCTGCTGGGTGAGGGTGACGATGGTGGAACGTGTGACCATGTCCATCTCCTGGTTGATGAGCCCCATGTCCTCGAGGAGATTGAGCTTGTCCGGCATCCTGGGATTGGAAGAGACCCCGTCGTAGATGTCGATCTTCCTGCTAGGACCGTTGGTCGACAGGAACACGAGAATCGCAATCATGTGTTTCTCTTCGAGCGCTGTCACGCTAGCAGTGTCTTTCTGGGTCATGATGTCACTCCGTATTGCGCGTCCACATATTGTGAGACGCATAGCCTTATTACGGATTATACTATTTAAACTGCGACATTTAAAGCTCCAAGTAACACTTATAAGCTCAGTCGTACACCATCTAGCTCCAAAGTTCTTCAAATGTCCATCCTTTCGATTATTTGGACGAATAGGCAGGGTCTGCCATATAATTGTATAAAAAATAAGAGGGTGGGGGTGTACCCCGCCCGGGTTTCAAGCGGTCTCGGGACGCGGCTGGGGCGACCTGTAGACCAAAAGACCGACGACCATGGCGATGATCGACAGCGGCAGAGCGAACACCAGCGGGTCCACCGATGCCAGGACGGAATCGGGGAACAGCACGGACTGTCCGGTGATCAGCTTGCAGATCGGGAGGAACACGCTGTCCCCGCTGTTGATGAACAGCGCGAGGAACAGGTATGATCCGGTTCCGACGGCGATGCTCGCGATGGCCGCCTTCTTGTTCGGGTTCTTGGAGTACAGCGCGTGGAAGTACGCCGGAAGGAGGGCCGCTGCGGTCATGCCCATGAACACCGAGGTCGCCTTGGCGATGATGTCCTTCGGCATGAGGTAGCAGTAGACCACCATGAGCACCATGATGACGACGATGCAGATCCTGTTGAGGTTGACGCTCTGGGAATCCCCCGTCATCCTGCCCTTCCTGTTCCTGTACAGGGTGTAGAGGTCGTATCCCCCCGCGGCACCGATGGTATGGAGCAGGGCGCTTATGGTGGAGATCGCGGCGCATACGAGGGACAGCAGGAACAGGGACACGAACACGTCGCCGAAGGACATGCCCTCGAAGATCTCGAGGATGAACTGCGGGATGATGAAATCCGTCCCGAGTCCCAGGCCGGAGATGTAGTCGTAGGCGATCTGCCCGTGCACGTCGTAGAAATAGACGTTGCTGAGCGCACCGACGGTGTACGCCGATCCGACGATGGCGATCATGAATACGGATCCGACGAGCAGGGACTTGTTGAGGTCCTTGTCGGACTTGGCGGACATGAACCTGACCGCCAGCTGGGGCTGGGTGAGTGCACCTATCCCCACTCCGAGCAGGAATGTTGTGACGACCGTCATCCACTCCGACGTTCCGAATGACGAGAAATTGGTCCATCCGTTGAAACCGTCCGATGTGCCGGGTATGCTCCCCATCTCGGAGAACTTGGTGTTCCACAGGTCGACCAATGCCCCGTTCCCGGCGGTGACGCCGCCGAAGTAGCTGTAGGTCACCACGAGGATGACGGCCATGCCGGCGAACATGATGGCCGCCTGCAGAGCATCGTTGTACATGACGGCGATTATCCCGCCGTAGACCACGTACACCGCCACGATGATGGACAGGGCGATGAGGATGAGGTCGTAGTAATCGTTGAGACCGGTGATCGTCGCCAGGGAGTTCACGCCTCCCTTGAGGACGGCGGCGGCGTAGATCGGCATCATCACGATGATGAGGATGGCTGTGAAAGCGCGGATCCCCTTGGAATCGTAGATCTTGCCGAGGAGGTCGGCGTATGTTGAGGCCCCCAGCTGGCGCCCCTTGCGCCTGGTGGGCCCTCCGAAGATGAGGAAGGCGACGATGAGTCCCACGAAGAGGTTCAGGAAGCAGAGCCAGATCAGCGACATCCCGTGGACGGCGGCCTGACCGCCGAATCCTATGACCGCGGAAGCGGAGAGGAACGTGGAGCCGTAGGACAGTGCGATGATGACCGGCCCGGCCTTGCTGCGGCCCAGTAGGAAATCGCCGTTGTTCTTGGTGTTCCTGTACCCGTACACGCCGAGCATCAGTGTGATGACAACGAAGACGGCGACCATCGCGCCGAAGGTGAGGAGATCGACGCCGTTACTCATCGCCGTCATCCTCCGCCTTTATGCCCTTGAAATAGGCATAGGTGCAGCAGAATATGACGCTCAGTATGCTGAGCGCGTAGCCGCCTATGATCCAAGGGTCCGACAATCCCAATATCTCCATGATGTCACCGTGTGAACCGTGCTAGCACTTAGCACGCTTAGATGCCCATGACGATATAGTACTTAAAGGCTAGCTGGACCTGGATGATACAGTCAACCTCCTGACGTACGCCCTAACGCCGATTTCGGAGCGTTCATGCCATGCTTTAAATGGGATACCGTTCATGAGGGGACGTCTGGCTTGGCCGGGGCGCTTGGCGTGCCCTACACCCGAAATCGTCAATACGCGGGGGCGACAGCAGGGGACGGCCCCGCTGAACTATCCAAGCCCACAGAGCGACAATGAAATCTTGTCCTGCAGAGCCGGAGTTTGCAACGAAGGCGACCGGAGGGTCGCGGTTCATGCATCAACCGGAGAACCGGGTCAGGTCCTGACGGGAGCAGCCCTAATCTGGACTACCGACGTTTGCGGGGTGGCAGGGTCGAGAAGCGAAGTGGTCAACTTGGACAGGGAGGAAGGGTCAACCCCTGCGGTCAGGCGCTTCTGGAGAGCTTCTTGGGACCGCATCCCGTTATGATGTCCTTCTCGAAGTCGAACACCGTCTCGGTGTCCTTCCCGTCGGTGATCCTCAGCAGACCGGTGTCGTCCACCTTCCCGACCACGGCCCCCTTGCAGGAGACCTCGGAGAAGATGTCGATGATCTCCTGGGAGGGTTCGGGCGGGCATTCGAAACAGAATCCGCATCCCTGGTAGGCGAGATGCCACCTGATGGGGTCCGCGCCCTCGGGCATGGGGACCTTGGTCACGTCGATCAGAGCGCCGACGCCGGAGGACTCCAGCATCATCCCCAGGGTGCCGATGGCGCCGGGGTTGCTCATGTCCTTGCAGGAGTGGGCGAGATGCCTCTCCCCCACGACCGCGGCAGCCTCCATCTGGGCTCTGACGAGTTCGTCGGGCTTGTCGACGGTGGTCACGAAGGCGTACGGGAGATGGTCGGGATAGAACCCGTCCGTGTCGATCACGAAAACTATGTCATCGCCGGGCGCGGCGGTGCTGCTCCTGAGCAGCGCGTCCTTCGCCACCTTCCCCACGATGGAGATGTCGATGGCGTTGTAATGGCAGTCGGGATGCACATGACCGCCGACGATGGGGACGCTGAACTTCCTGATCCCGTCCTGCATCCCGCGGATGATCTCCTTGCATACGTTCCCGTGGACGATCGACATGACATCGACCATCCCGAGCGGCCTCCCGCCCATGGCGGCGATGTCGTTCACGTTCACGAGGACAGCGAAGTATCCCGCGTAGTAGGGGTCGGTCTTCACCAGCGATTCCATGATACCGTCCGCGGCGAAGAGGATGTACTGGTCCCCCACATCGATCGCGGCGGCGTCCTCCCCCTGGGCGGCGGCCACCTGCGGGAAGTCGGATGTCGGCAGGAGATCCACGATCTTGTGGATCGCGTGCTTCCTGGTGACCCCCGGGTAGTTCCTGATCGCATCCGACAACTCGCTAATCAGCGCCATAATCCCTTCCTCTTGAGCCCCCAGATGGACAGCACGCACGAGGCCACCATGGCCACCAGGAGGATGATGTACATGTACGGATTCCCGTCCCCGGGCAGGGCGACGTTCATCCCGTAGAAGCTGGCCAGCATGGTCGGTATGGCGATGATCAGTGTGATCGACGTCAGGAACTTCATGACCAGGGCCAGAGAATTGTTGAGATCCGCTTCGACCAGCTGCCTGGTACCTTTGATGATCTGACTGTACGTCATGGTCATCTCCAGGGCCTGGTTGGTCTCGATTATCACGTCGTCCATCAGATCCCTGTCCTCCTCGGTGGAGACGAAACGGGACTGCTTGCTCATCCTGTCGATGATGGACGCGTTCACGCTCAACGATGTTTTGAAGTAAACGAGGTTGGACTCCAATTCGTGGAGTTCGAACAGGTCGTCCCTGCGGGTGGCCTTGCGGATGGACTCCTCGATGGCCATCCTCTTGACCTCGATGTACTTGAGGTCCGTCTGATAGTTTATCGCCACCCTGAACAGGATCTGCAGGACGAAGCGGGCGCGGTTCGACACGTCGTAGATGCTCTTGCCCTTGATCTTGCCCGAAGCGATGTTGGTCAGCGCGAAGAGCTCCTGCAGGCAGACGGTGACGATGGCCGTGTCGGTGACGGTGATGGACAGCGGGTAGGTGGTGAACTCCTCCCTGCTGTTCCTCCATTCGCGGATAGGGACGTCCACCAGGATGAGGGTGTAGTCGGGATCCGTCTCGGTCCTGGAACCCTCCTCGTCGTCCAGAGCGGATGTGAGGGCCTCGCGGTCGATGCGGAGGGCGCTCTGCACGAGTTCGATCTCCTCGGCCGTGGGTGCGACCAGATTGATCCAGACGTCCTGCTTTATCTCGTCCGTCCTCACGGGACGGCCTTCGCTCATCTCGTAGATCTCCATCATTGCCAACACCTCCCTCAGATCACCATCGCCAGAATGACCAGCATGAACATGAACAGCGTTATGGACGATACGCTCCCGGCTATGCTGTCGGTCAGCTTCGAACGGCGCTCGCCGTCGGAGATGCCGATCTTCTCCAGCACCCAGTTGAGACCGCCTGCGAATATGAATCCTCCGTCCAGGATGAAGGTCGGGAGCGCGTTGGATATGGCCAGCAGGATGTCCAGCCAGAACAGCCAGTAGAGCATCGAGACGATCACCCAGAATATGCCGCCGATCGGAGCGTCGTACCACCACTTCACCTCGTCCGATATGGGATCCATGCCGTTGAACGGGCCGGAGAGGTAGGAGAAGAAGGCGGTGACGTGCTCGTATCCCGTTTTCGCGCCGTAGAACGGATTGGACGCCTTGTCGATCAGGATGTCCGGCGTGGTGAGGGTCATCCCGGCGGTCGTGGCGCTGATGCCGATGTAGCTGACGGAGTTGCGGCTCCCCAGGGTGATCTCGTGGGAGGTCTTGACAATCTCTCCGGATGCGACGTAGTCGACGGTCACGACGGTTATGACCTCGCCTATCGCAGCGCTGTTCATGAAGTCCTTGAAATCGTTCGGACCGTGGATGAGGACCTCCTCGCCGTTCTCGTGTATCATCGAGTAGAAGAACGTCCCGACGGTCAGACCGCCCTTATCGGCGGGGCTGTCCTTCCCGATCGTTTTGATGTAAGCTCCCATCTGGATGGGCTGAGTCGTTTTCGTATCGCCATGGTCCAGATATGTCAGGATATAACGTTGGGTCGGATCGAACGGATAATCGATGTATGCCGCGGTCCCTTGGGCGACCGTCGTCAATTTCCCGACCTTGTTGCCCTGGGCGTCCTCCCCCGCGAGGAGGTTCCCTTCGGAATCCGATACGCCGATGATCAGCCCGGATGCGGGGATCCCCGCGAAGTACGCGGGGGAATCGGCATCGATCGCGTAGGCCCCGGCGGTGTCGCCGTGGTCGGACGAGACGCACCCGCAGGCGAAGATCATGATGAGTATGCTCGCGACCGCGAGGATCGTGTTCATCGTGATCCCGGCGGTGTAGACGTCGAGCTGCGCTCCCCTGGATGCGCCGTTCAGGTCCTTCTCGTTGGGCTCCACGAACGCCCCCAGGGGGACGACGCCGTAGAGCACTCCCGAGGAATCCACCTTCATGCCGTGGACGCGGGCCTGGATGCCGTGGCCCATCTCGTGGACCACCATGGCTATGACGAGAGCCGCTATCCCGTAGCTGAGCGGGAGGATCGGATTGAATCCCGGAATCGCCAGGGCGTACTCGATGCCGATGGACGACCCCGACGAGAGCCTCGCGGGCAGCGCGATGATGGACACGATGAGCATGTACATCATCATCAGGAACAGGGCGGCGGAGATGAATCTCGAAACGAATCCGAAGACCCGCCATACGCGGGGATAAGATGCCAGGCGGTCCATGGCCCTCAGGCCCAGATGGGTCCTGATCATGATGCACGGGCCGTACTTCTGGAGATGCCATTTAGCTGCCGCCTCGGGCCTGCGCCATGCCCACACCCAGATCGGTATGTAGACGATGAGCAGGATCAACAGAACGGCATAGGCTACACTCATCGAATCTCCCCGAGCGTGGCATGCCCTACTTCTATAAAAGGCGTGTCCGACCGATCTCGGTCCGTCCGTCGGGGCTCGCATCGGAGCGGAACTTCATCCCGAGAAGCGGCTCCCGTCGGCGTTGAGCACGTCGATGTCCAGGGAGGCTATGATCCTGCGGGCCCATGCGAGTTTCCTCAGCTTCACCGCCGGGTCCCTCCCGTCCTTGGGGCGGGGATGGTCCAGATCGAACCCGATCAAACGTATCGAGGAGGCTCCCATCTCCTGCGAGATGCACACGGCGCGGTCTCCGTCGGTGAACCCCCCGAAATCGAACACGGTGGATTCGGGACGGGACTGCGTCGTCAGGACGACCGGCCCCCTGAACCTCCCGGCCCATTCGCGCACCGCTTCCGCATTGTCGCCGTGGGCGTGCACGAACGTCAGCGCCCCGCGGGAGCTGGCCTCCAGCTGGGACGGCATGTCGCCGTCCAGGTCGGTGACCACCACATCGGGGGTCAGTCCGGCATCCAGGAGCCTGTGGACCGCCGAACCAGACGAGACCAGCGTGCCTGTCGGAGGGAAGCTTTCGATGTCGCTCTCGAGACAATCCGCATCCCCCGCGACGGTGCATGCTCCGGAGAACAGATCGCGCACATCATCGGGATCCACCAGAT
>CAVDQR010000054.1:0-8897 GCA_963611065.1 Bacteroides ovatus | reverse complement strand
GTGGGACACCATCCCGTAGCGGATGAGCTGGTAGTGCTTGATTGACGCCTTCTCGACCCTCTTGTACAGGTCGATGAGCTCCTGGTCGGACAGCTTCGTCAGGTCGGTGGCATCGAATTCTTTGCACACCTCCATGAAGCCGGCGGCCCATTTCTTGTAGGCGCGGTCGGTGAAGAGCATGAATCCGTCGTGGTCCAGGAACAGCACCCTGATCTGCGACCACACGGCCTTCCCCATGTGGGCCGGATACTGCGAGATGCGCTCCTGGTCCTTCAGGGGGAAGTAGTTCAGCAGCTCCTTGGAGCGCACGAACTTGGGATAGTAGGAGAACACGATCTCCAGCGTGTGGGCGTTGAAGTACGCCCTGGATTTGTGCAGCTTGATGAGCTCGCCGGATGTCAGGTCCTTGTAGCCCATCATCTTGGCGCCCTCGTGGTTGACGTACTCGGTGAGCATCTTCCCCATGACCTCGAAGAACATGGGTGTGGTGGCATCGGCCCAGTACTCGTCGCCGTACCCCCTGGTCCAGAGGACGTCGTCGCGCTCGCTGTCGTCGGCGATGGTGGTGATGTTCCTGGACTGGAGGACGTAGAGGACTCCGTTCTCCACGGCCCATTCGACGTCCTGGGGGGCGTTGAAGTGCTTCTCGAGCCTGAGTCCCAGGTCGAGGACGTCCTTCAGGATTTTATCGTCGGATGATGGGATGTCCATCTTGGACGGGTCGATGTCCGTCAGCCTGTTCTCCCCGTCGACGAGGAAGTACCCCTTCTCCTTGTGCCTGATGTTGCTCTGTTTGACGGTCCCGTCGCGTCCGAGGACGAACCTGTCCGGGGTGATGACCCCCGACGCGATGGACTCCCCCAGACCCCAGGAGGACTCGATGACGACGTCGTCGCTCCCGTCGACCGGATTGGCGGTGAACATGACCCCGCTGGTGTCGGACGAGACCATCCTCTGGACGACCACGGCCATTCCCGTGGAGAGGTGGTCAATCCCGGCATCGTGCCTGTACTTGACGGCGCGCTCGTTCCAGTAGGACGCCCAGCACATGACGGCCATCTTCGGCACGTCCTCCGGTCTGATGAAAAGGAAGGTGTCCTGCTGCCCCGCGAAGCTCGCTTCCGGCAGGTCCTCAGCGACCGCCGAGGAGCGGACGGCGTAGTAGGAGTCGCCGTACTCCTTCAGGAAGGCGTCGATCTCGTCCGTCAGGGATTGGGGCATGCTCTCCCCGGCGATCATCGAGCGGATGCTTTCAGTGCCCTCCGACAGCGACTTCTCATCATCGAAATCAATGTCCGACAGGACCTTCCCGATCCTCTCCCTGAGTCCGGTGTCGGTGATGAATGAGTCGTAGGCATCGACGGTGACCGCGAATGCGGGAGGCACCCTGAAGCCGTCCCTCGTCATCTCCGCGAGGTTGACGGCTTTCCCTCCGACAGTCTCGATGGTGATGTCGGGGTCGGTCAGACAACTGACGTTCTTCCTGCCTGAATGGGGCATACTGGCACGTTGCTTTCAGAGATATAAGGATTAGGCGGGATATTCGCATTATCCGAGGCATCGGCACCGACGGGGATGTCGCGATTGTCGAAGTCGGTCTCGGTTCCCCCATCTCCTGTACAGCCCGGCGTCCACGCCGGCCTGGTCCAGGCATCTCCCGACGACGATGTCCACGATGTCGTCCACGGAGGTCGGACGGGGATAGAATCCGGGGTTGGCGTCCATGATGACGACGCCCAGTCTGGCGAGCTTGAGCTCGTTCTCGAGCATCACGGCGCTCTTGGGGGTCTCGCGCACCAGGAGGACGAGCATGCGCCCCTCCTTCATGCAGACCGACGCCGCTCTCGTGATCAGGGTGTCGGCGATCCCGTTGGCGATCTTCGCCACGGTGGATTCCGTGCAGGGAGCGATGAACATGCAGTCGTAGCGGAAGCTGCCCGATGCGATGGGCGAGAACATGTCGTCGTCCTCGTAGACATGGTCCGCGAGTCCGTACACTTCCTCCGGGAGGAGGTCGGTCTCTGCGGTCAGGACCTTCTTGGCCGTGTCCGACATGACGAGATGCTTCTCGCCGTCCAGTGCCTGGAGCAGGCGGACCCCGTATATCGAGCCGGATGCCCCGGTCATCGCTACAACGCTCTTCACGTACACCCGCACATCCCGGAGGGACATAAAGGTAGTTCCGTCGGGACGTGATAATTATCATGATAGTGATTATTACTATCATGATAAAATAAAGTGATATTTTGATAGAATAATTCGATTTTTTGATAATATAGAATTGTATTTTGACAGAAAAAATTAGATTTGGACAAAATTAAGGGACAAATTGATAGAATAAATCGAGTTTTGATAAAATAAGGAGGTGACGGACGAATCAGTCCATCACCGAGTTGATCGCAATCTCCGCGATGTCCATGGAGTACTCCGCGACCCTCTTCACGGACCCCGCGATGAGCTCCGCGGCCATGGCCGGCTTCCCGGTGAGCCTGTCCGCCATGGAGCTGATCTCCTTGGACCTCGCCACCAGCGTCTCGCCGCGCTCGATGCAGGCGTTCGCCTTGATCATGTCGCGTCCGCTCCATGTTCCGACGGAGTCGACCATCAGCGTGATGACGCTGCGCCCGGTGTCCAGGATCTCGTCGTCCAGCTCCGTGGGATCGTCGATCAGCGGCCTCAGGTTCGTCGCCAGCAGGACGGCGTGGTCCCCGATCCTCTCCAAGGAACGGCTGATGCTCCCGCACCTCGCGACCTCGCACAGCTCCATGCCCATGCGGCGGGAGATGGTGATGTCCTTCTGGTGGATGTTCACCTGCCTGGAGATGAGCCAATCCAGCCTGTCGACCTCGCGGTCCCTGTCGGCCATGCCCTCGAGGTCCGAGGGGTCCTTGTTCTCCAGGCCGTCCATGGTGTCGTTCAGCATGTTCCTGACGAGCACCTTCATCCTCTCGACGGATTTGGCGGGGCGCATCTCCAGCTGGTCCATCAGGTCCTTGATCTCGATGCTGTCGTCGCTCTCCTCCATGATCTCCAGGCCGATGGCGGTCTGGGCGAACGCCGATGCGGTGTTCGCCACCATGCTGGAGAGTCCGGATTCGCACTTCAGGACGATGGAGTCGTGCCCGGCGATGTACGCGCCCACGAGCATCCTGTAGAGCAGGTCGCGGTCGGTGATGCCCTTGACGTCGATGGTCTTCACCGAGCTGTCGGTGCCGTTCTGCTCGCCGGCGGGGTGGATCACGAGGCTTCCGTCCGGCTGCGTCTGCAGTCCGACCGTGTCGTTCCTCTTGAGCCCGACGGAGTCCGCCCAGTTCTTCGGGAGGGTGATCATGAACGATGAACCCCCAGTCACCTGGACCCTTCTCAGCTCCATCTTCCCCGAGCCGTTCATATCCATGGATAAGGGGAAGACGGACGGAGTATATATTATCTATATATCCGAAGAGGGGACCTCTATGTAAGGCTTCGTTGAGGGTGTATCCGAACAGTATAGGAACAGCAACGATACAACTTGTTTCCACCTCATTCTATAGTAGAATCAGCCCTAATCCGCATGATTTCGGCCCATATTCCGTCCTATTTACCCCTCTGTAGGCTCGATATCCCTATGGATTTTACATTGTTCTATATAGCTTCTATATCTGTATGGATTCATATCAAGATTATATCGACTAACTATATACGTCGGATGCGGATAGACGGGATTCGAGGTGTCAAATACCTTGGATAACAAGATGATGGCAATAATCGCCGTCGCAATCATTGCGATCGCCGGTGTCGGGGCCTACACGGTCCTCAACGGCAACGGCGGGAACAGCAGCGGATCTACCACTCACGCCCTCAGCCTCGACGGAGTCGAAGCGAAGGAGGACAACGTCGTCAACGGCACGTACGAGATCAAGAGGAACCTCGTCCTCGTCACCAAGGGCGAGGCGACCGGAAACGTCGCAGCCTTCCTGGACTGGATCACCAGCGAGGAGGGACAGGACGTCCTCGGAGAGGAGTTCGTCAAGCTGCCTTCAACCTCTTACACCACGGCCGCGGAGCCGGACAGGAACGGGAAGACGTCCATCGTCATGGGCGGATCCACTTCGCTCAGCGAGACGGCCGAGAAGCTGGCCGCCGCCTACATGGCGAAATACAGTTTCATGACCATCAGCGTCCAGGGCGGAGGATCCGGAGCGGGGGAGAAGTCCTGCGATTCCGGCCTCTTCGACATAGGGATGCTCTCCAGGGACATGGGATCGAAGTACGAGGGCAACCTCGTCCCGAGGACCATCGGACAGGACGGTGTCGCCATCATCGCGAACATCTCCGGAGTCGAGAACCTCACGATGGAGCAGGTCGCCAAGATCTTCAGCGGTGAGATCACCAACTGGAGCGAGGTCGGCGGACCCGACAAGAAGATCCTCGTGAACATCCGCGAGGACGGGTCCGGTACCCGCGAGTGCTTCGACAACGCCATGAAGGCCGCCGTCTCCGGATGGGAGGCCACCAAGAACGCCGTATCCAGCAGCTCCACCGGAGCGGTCATCACCAACGTGCAGAGCGCCGAGGGATCGATCGGATACATCAGCATCGGTCAGATCGCGAACATCTGAGCGTGGTCCGATGGAAACAAGTCAGCACGGCCTGGGCAGGGTCGGCAGGACCGATAGCGACCGGGTCATGAAGACCGTCCTCATGGCGGTCTCGTCCCTGGCCGTGCTGGCGGTCTTGCTCATAATCCTGTTCACGTTCGGGAACAGCTTCACCGCTATCAGGGAAGTTGGCATCCTGGACTTCGTATTCGGAGGGGACTGGCGCCCCTCCTCCGGCGATTACGGCGCCCTGCCGCTGATCGCCGGCACCCTCATGGTGACCGCCGGTGCGATGGTGATAGCCGTCCCCGTCGGGATCGCCTGCGCCGTATACATCTCGGAGATCGCTAACCCGAAGCTCAGGGGCACCCTGAAGCCCGTGGTGGAGCTGTTCTCCGCCATACCCTCCGTGGTGTTCGGATTCGTCGGCATGATGCTCGTGATCCCCGCCCTGAGGGTCTTCTTCCCCGACCAGCAGCTGTTCAGCAACTCCTGGCTGGCCGCGTCGATCGTGCTGGGCCTGATGGCCCTGCCGACGATCATATCGGTGTCGGAGGATGCGATCCATGCGGTCCCCCGCTCCTACAGGGAGGCGTCCCTCGCCATGGGCGCCACGAAGTGGGATTCCATCGTCAAGGTGGTCATTCCCGCAGCTCTCTCCGGGATATCCGCCGCGATCATCCTGGGGATCGGGAGGGCCATCGGGGAGACCATGGCCGTCCTCATGCTCACGGGGAACTCGCCGGTCATCCCGGACCCGCTGTGGAACGTGTTCTCCCTGATCAGCACCCTGACGGGGACGATCGCGCTGCAGCTCTCGGAGTCCGTCGCGGGCTCCCTCACGCAGTCCGCACTGTTCGAGCTGGGCATGATCCTGATGATCATGGTGCTCCTGATCAACCTGGCATCCAGGCACGTCATCAAGGCGTCCAAGCGCAGGATGGGGGAGTGCGGGAAGCCCTCGCTCGTTTCGAGGATGGTCTCGAAGACCGTCCCCGAGAACGTCCGCGAGACGGTCTCGGCCAACAGACGGAAGATCGTGATAGGCGGATTCCTCGCGCTGGTGTTCTTCGGCGTGTGGATGTTCACATCCCTGGTCACGACAGCGATGATGTCGCTCGTGGTCGCGTTGGCCGTCACGGCGATCATCGGCGCTGTAGGGAAGTCGCTCGACGATGCGGACCCGACCAAGAAGGAGAGGTTCTGCATGGGCGGGATCTCCCTGATCATGGGCGCCGTGGTGCTCGTCCTGGTCGTCATAATCGGATACATCGTGATGAAAGGCCTCCCCGCGATCAACTGGGAGTTCCTCACCACGGGTCCCGCACCCGGCGGAAGGTCCGGGGGCATATTCCCCGCTATAGTCGGAACATTGGAGCTCATAGCCGGGACCGCCCTGATAGCGTTCCCTCTGGGGATCCTCACCGGCATCTACCTCAACGAGTACGCCAAGGACACGAGGTTCACGAGGATCGTCAGGGAGGCGATAGACCTGCTCAACGGGACGCCGTCCATCGTCTTCGGGATGTTCGGGATGGTGTTCCTCGTCACGTACCTCGGACTGGGCTACAGCATGCTGGCCGGGTGGATCACCCTGGCGTTCATGATCCTGCCCGTGGTCATCAGGACCACCGAGGAGTCGCTCAAAGCGGTCCCGATGGACCTCAGGGAGGCCTCCAGGGCCATGGGCGCCACCAAGTGGACCACCATCCGCAAGGTCGTCGTGCCCGCCGCCATGGGAGGGATCGTCACGGGAGGCATCCTGTCCACCGGACGCGCGGCCGGGGAGACGGCCCCCATCATGCTCACAGCGGCGGTCATCTCGCAGCCCAACCTGGCCGGGTCCGTCCTAGACCCGGTCATGGCGCTCCCGCTGCACCTGTACCACCTGGCGATGGACCTCCCCGGTACAACGTCCCTGCAGTACGGGACCGCCACGGTGCTGCTCGTCATAGTCCTGCTGTTCTTCGCGGCCGCGTCGGTCGTGAGGAGCCATTACAACAAGAAGGTCAAGTGGTGATTGGAATTAGATTCATCAAGAAGAAGGAGGGCGCGGCGACCGAGAAGGTCCCCGTCCGCGACGAGGGGCCGGCCGATGCCAACCACCTCGAATGGCTCGAGAACAGGGATCCGATAATCGCGTCGGTCCCCGAGGACGAGAGGTGCATAGACATCAGGAACGTGAACCTCTGGTACGGCGCCAAGCAGGCGCTGTACGGGGTGGACCTCCCCATCAGGAAGAGATCCATCACGGCCCTCATCGGACCGTCCGGATGCGGGAAATCCACCCTGCTCAGGAGCATCAACAGGATGAACGACCTGGTGGACGGATGCAGGATCGAGGGCAGCATGCTCTTCGGAGGGGAGGACCTCTACGCCCCCGACGTCGATCTCAACGCCCTGAGGACCAGGATCGGGATGATCTTCCAGAAGCCCAACCCGTTCCCCATGACCATAAGGGAGAACATCACCTACGGTCCGAAGATCCACGGGATAAGGGACAGGAAGGAGCTGGACGAGATCGTCGCCAGGTGCCTCCAGCAGGCCGCCCTGTACGACGAGGTCGCCGACCGTCTCGACACTTCCGCCCTGGGATTGTCGGGAGGACAGCAGCAGAGGCTGTGCATCGCCCGCGCCCTGTCCGTCGATCCCCAGGTCATCCTGATGGATGAACCGACATCGGCATTGGACCCCATCGCCACCTCCAAGATCGAGGACCTGGCGGTGGAGCTGAAGAAGGACTACACGGTGGCGATCGTCACCCACAACATGCAGCAGGCGTCCAGGATCAGCGACTATACCGGGTTCATGTACATGGGCAAGATGATCGAGTTCAACGGGACGGAATCGATGTTCAACAAGCCGGAGAAGGCCATGACCGAGCGCTATCTCACGGGGAGGTTCGGGTGATAACATGAGGAGATTCGAGGACGACATAGACGCAGTGGTCGCCGAAACCTGCGACATGGCGAAGCTCTCCACCGACATGCTGGAGAGGGCGATCCAGGCCATAACCGACGGGGACGTGGACCTGGCCGATTCGATCATCGCCGATCAGGCGAAGATCGAGAAGATGGACGACGACATCGAGGATGCGGCGATCAGGATCCTGTCGCTCTACCAGCCCACGGCCGGGGACGCGAGGACCATCGCCACGGTGCTCAAGTCCATCACCCACCTGGAGAGGATCGCGAAGTACAGCACGAACATCGCCACCGCCACGAAGTATCTGGCGGACAAGCCGGTCTACGACGTCGTGGACCTCATCGGCCCCGTCGGGGACATGGCAATGTCCCTGGTGAGGCTGGTGGTCAACGGGTTCGAGAACCGGAGCGTCGAGGGGTTCGACAGGATCGAGGGCATCGACGACCGTCTGGACGAGGCGATGCGCAGGGACCTCGGAGCGATAGTGGAGTACATCGACACCCACGAGGGCAGCGCCGACGTGTGCATCTACTACATCTCGGTGCTGAAGTTCCTCGAGAGGGTCGGCGACCACGCCTGCAAGATGGCGGAGAAGGTCTGCTTCATGGTCACCGGCAAGCGCGCGACCATCTTCTGAAAAAGTTTCCCCGGGAGCGGACCCCTCCGTCCGCCCCCGGTTCATGCATTGAACGTGTTCCTGCTGGCGTACAGCAGCGCGGTGAAGACGAGGCCGAACACGAACAGGATGATGCCGATCGAGGCGTAGAACGTGAAGCAGCACATCCCGAGGCACGCGATGCTGGATGCGGCGCAGAGGATGACGCACGTCTTCCAGTCGTCGGCCTTCCTGCACTTGAAGTAGCAGTACACGGCGAGAGCACCGCTTATCGCCAGGAAGACCATGCTCAGAGGCATCAGCACGGCCATGTTCGGGGACCACGCGGGGAAGTATCCCGACATGTCCATCCCGGCCGTGTTCGACACGGTGTCCACCATCTCCTGGTATGCCTCTTCGGTCAGCCCTATGGCGCTGAGCGCGTTTACGAGGCCGATCACGACGGCCATTATCCCGTAGATCAGGATGACGAATGCGAAGGACGGTCCTTTCTTCACCCTGTATCCTCCGGTCTGATAGGGGTTCGCGTACCCTCCGACCGGAGACCCGCACTCCTTGCAGAACGAAGCCCCTTCCACGAGCATCGCCCCGCACCTCGTGCAGAACCTGTTGCCTTCCATGCCCGAGGGATGAATGGCTCCAGTTCATTACGGTTGGGGTGGAAGCTTCGGATCGACCGGGTCTAACTAATGAAGAGCATCCTGTAATACTGCATGCACTCACAACTATTATCATCTGGTGCCAAATCTTTCACGGCATGTCTCATAGGAGATCAT
>CAVDQR010000053.1:0-8972 GCA_963611065.1 Bacteroides ovatus | reverse complement strand
GTCGGGAGCATCCCCAGGTCGAGGACGTCCGACCCGGACGCCATGATCCCCGCCGACAACGCGGTCCTGACCGCATGGGCCGAATCCCTGGCATCGGTGGCCAGGGCTATCTCCCCGGGGAAGGTGCGGCCCACCGCCCTCCCGAGCTTGAACACGACCTCCGGAGTCAGGTCCGAATTGACGATCCCGCGGACCCCGTTGGCTCCGAAGATGGTCGTGCTCACACCTTCTTGGAATAGTGGAGTATGGTGACCGTGTCCGAGCAGATCTTGCAGGTGTCGGCCGCCATCTCTATGGCATCGACGATGCGGGACATCAGGATGATCGCCCTGTGGTCCAGGTCCGACGAGAAGATCGCCTTCGTGATGTCGAAGTACGCCTGGTCGATGGTCCTCTCCATGGCCCTGACGCCGCGGACGCACTCCATTATGTCGCCGGAAGCATCGGATGCCATCATGGCCACCGCGTTGGACAGGTTGCGGACCTCCGACTCCAGATCGGAGACGGACTGCGCGATCATGTCCCATACGCCCTTGGGAACGGTCAGACCGACCTCCTGGACGAGGCAGATGTTGATGGCCGCCTCCTTGCTCCAGTTGGCGATCTTATCCGTCTTGCGGATGAAATGCATGAGGTCCTCCCTCTCCTGGGCTCCGAGCTCGCCTATGCTGATCTGGTTGCACAGCTCGTCCTCCTGGGAATCGGCCTCGCGTTCGCAGATGAACAACCTCTCGATGGCCTTCCTGGCCCTCGGTTCGTCGCCCTCGCTCATGGAGCGGACGGCCGTCCCGAGCTCGGCCACGCAATCCTGGACGTTCAGGAACATGGTGCGGAGGCCGTCGCCGACGACCCCCTCCTTCCTCCTCCCGAACCATCCGAGCAGACTGGCTGAATCCTTACTCAAGTCTAATCTCCTCCTCTACTCCGCCCTTGGGACGCGGGAACACAACCGTCATCTTCTTGTTGAACACGAGATGAACGGTATCGCCCTCCGCGGGCACCTCGTCCTCTGCAGGCACGTTGTACTGAATATAATCACTGCTCTCGGCCACGGTGCGGATGCGCCAATAGGAGCCCATGAACACCACCGAGCGGACCTCCGCGCGGAGACCGTCCATGGCGGAGTACACGTGCTCCGGCCTCACGGACAGCACCACGGGGTCCCCGGGACGGAAGTCCGTCTTGGATGTGCGGACCTCGTGCCCCCCGCGCAGGACGACCTTGGTCTTCCCGCTCTTGGACCAATCGGACACTGTGCACTCCAGCAGATTGGTCTCGCCGATGAAGTTCGCCGCGAACACCGTCTTGGGACGGCGGTAGATCTCCAAGGGGGAACCCACCTCCGCGACCGCCCCGTAGCGCATCAGGACGATGCGGTCGGAGACGGACATCGCCTCCTCCTGGTCGTGGGTGACGTGGAGGACGGTGATCCCGAGCCTCTTGACGATCCTCCTGAGCTCGTACCTCAGCTCGACGCGGACGCGGGCGTCCAGCGCCGACAGGGGCTCGTCGAGCATCAGCATCTTGGATCCGGATGCGAGGGCGCGCGCTATGGCGACCTTCTGCTGCTCCCCTCCGGACAGCTCCTCCGGGAGCAGGCCGGCCCTCTGGAACATGCCGACCAGCTTCAGGTACTCCTCGGACAGCTCGGACATCCTGTCCTCGCCCTGGTCCTTGACCCTCGGACTGTACTCCACGTTGTCGCGGAGGTCCATGTGGGGGAACAGCGCGATGTTCTGGAACACGTATCCGACGTCCCTGTCCTCCATGGGGATCTTCGTGACGTCCTTCCCGTCCACGTAGACCTTCCCCTCGGTGGGGGTCCAGATGCCGGAGATCACCTTGATCAGGGTGGTCTTCCCGCATCCCGAGGGTCCGAGGATGGTGACGTACTCCCCGTTCCCGATCTCCAGGGAGATGTCCCTGACGGCGTAGAAGTCGCCGAAGCGCATCGATATCCTGTCGAGCTTGATCCTGGCCATCGGTCCAACCTCATCTCCTCTTCCAGCCCGCATTCGGGCATCGGGAACACGGACGCCTTCCCGACCGGCCACGATATCCCCGCCCTGTCCCCGGCGGAGAACGATTCGTACTTCCTGTTCGGCAGCTTCGCCGATATCAGGCCCAATCCGTCCACGGAGAGCTCCACGGTGATCGTGGCCCCCTCGTACAGCACGCGCTCCACGGTGCCGGTCATGAACGGCTCCGACTCGGAATCCTTGGAGGACAGCTTGGTGAACCCGATCTTCACGGCCACGACGGCCTCCTCCCCTTCGGGGATGTCCGAGCGCCTGACGGGCACGGTCAGCCCGGGGGCGATCTCCACGAGGGTGGAATCCTCCGTGTGCCCCACGACCTTCCCGGCCATTATGTTGGACCTCCCGACGAAGTTCGCGACGAACGGCGTCGCCGGGTCGTCGAACACCTCGCGGGGCGTCCCGAACTGTATGATGCGCCCCTTGCGGATGACCGCGATGCGGTCCGCCATCTCCAATGCCTCGTCCTGGTCGTGGGTGACGTGGATGCAGGTCAGCTGCATCTCCCTCGCCAGGGAGCGGAGCTCCTTCCTCAGGTCGATCCTCAAACGGGCATCCAGGGCCCTGAGGGGCTCGTCCAGCAGGAGGATCTTCGATCCGGACGCCAATGCGCGGGCCAGCGCGATGCGCTGCTGCTGCCCTCCGGACAGCTCGTCCGGGACCCAATCGGCCTTCTGCTCCAGATGGACCATGTGGAGCATGCTCCTGACGATCTGCTTGGAATCGGCCTCCGGCCAGCCCTTGATCTTGGGCGCGAACATGATGTTGTTGTATACCGTGAGATGGGGGAACAGCGCATAGGTCTGCGTGAGCATGGTGGCGTTGCGGGCGTCGGGCGACTCCATGGTCACATCCTTCCCGTCCAGAACGACCTTCCCGGAATCCGGGCGGGTCAATCCGCAGATCATCCTCATGCACGTGGTCTTCCCGGCACCCGTGGGGCCGAGGATGCACACGTACTCCCCGTCCTTTATCGAAAGGCTCAGATGGTCGGCGGCCACGGTGTCGCCGAAGCTCTTGCACAGATCCTCCAGCAGAATCTCAGGCATCCCTTCCCTGCCTCCTGTGGGTGAGCGCCCTGACGATCATCATCAGGACGAAGCATATCACGATCAGTATTATGGAGCACATCGCCGCCTCGGCGTAGCTGTTCTGCTGGACCAGCGCGGTGATGTAGATCGGGACGGTGTTCACGCTGTCGCTGATGGCGAGCGTGGCCCCCGTCTCCCCGAGGGACCTCGTGAACGCCAGGATCCCTCCGGCGATGATGGATGATTTGACGATGGGCATCAGGATCTTCCTGAACGCCTGGAACGGCTTCGCGCCCAGGGTCATGGCGATCTCCTCGCACTCCGGGTTGACCTCCTCTATGGCGCCGATCATGTTCCTGACCACCAGGGGATAGGTGAACGAGATGTGCCCCAATATCACCAGGACCAACGCCATCGAATCCCCGGCGCCGAAGCTCCCCCAGAACAATGCGAGGGAGAATCCCAGCGCGGTGGTGGGGATGATGAGCGGCACGTTGACCAGCCCGTCGAGGAAGTTCGCCAGCTTGCCCCTGCGGTTCCTCGCGATGTACAGCGACAGCGGGACGGCGAGGATGATGTCGACGATCACGGCCACGCCGGCCACCAGGAACGACACCCCGATGGACGACAGCAGCATACCGTAGTCGATGTGGGGGATCGGCTCCGCCAGATACATGAATATATAGAACGAGGGGAGCAGGACCACCACGAGCAGGAACGCGACGGTGAGGAAATCCTTCGTCTTCGGGAGGAACCCGCGGCTCACCATGCGGCCGAGATCCGGCCAGACCCTGCTCACGGGTATCCTGAACTTCCTGATGATCCATTTGACCGCGACCAGCAGGATCAGGGCCAGTACGATCATGATCACGCTGATCAGGATCATCGCGCCCATGTAATCCACGGTGGACACCGCGGAACCGGATTTCAGCCAGCTGATGTAGGACGGTCCGGTGAAGAACGTGCTCTCCACGTCCATCATCGCCAGCGCGATGTACGTGCCTCCCGTCTCGGACAGGGATCTCGCGAAGCACAGGATGAATCCGGTGGCGAGTCCGGCGCGGAAGAGCGGGAGGGTGATGGTGCGGACGGCGGTCCATTTCGACGCTCCGAGCGTCATGGCCGCGGTCTCGTAGTTGATGTCGATCTGCTCCAGTATCCCGGACAGGGAGCGGACCATGTAAGGATAGGTGAAGATGATGTGCAGGAGGATCAGCATCGCATAGGGCGAGAGATTCAATCCCAATCCCGGGATGGTGACGCCCTCGGGCGCCCCCCAGAACATGACCACAGAAATTCCGAGAACGGCCGTCGGGAACGCCAGGGGGAGGTCCAGGAGCGTGTCCAGCCACCTCTTCCCTTTGAAGTCCCTGCGGACCATGATCCACGCCATCGGGAGTCCGACGAGGATGTCCACGATGGTCACGAGGAACGCGATGCTGAACGAATTCCACACCGCCCCTTCGATCACCGACATGGCGGACGGGTCGTCGAGCACGGCGCTGACCAGGTCCCAGTCGGTGAACAGCTTCGTGACCACGAACACCGCCGGGATCACGATGAGGCAGATGAACAGCGCCACGGCGAAAGCGAGCCAAGCGTTGCGAACCTTGTAGCTCCCGGAGAGCTCGTCCAGCCTGCTTAGAAGCGACATGGGTTCACCGTCGGTCCGATGCGGGCATCGGGACGGGACGTCCTTTCCCCTGTGCGGCGGTCTCCATGCTTGAGGTCGGCTGGGTCATCTTACGGGTTACCCAGTCGCCTAGACGGATATAACCGTTTCTGATTCTCCCGGTGCGTCGGGCGAATCGAGAACGTTACGGCAATGAGTTTTCAATCGTATGGGAAGAAGCATCCGGATGCGCCGGAACATCGCGCATCCGGAATGCGATATGACGATTCGGATATGCTGGCTCGCGGTCGCTCGGACCCGCCCTTCTGTTCCTTCTTCGGATTCGAAGCCTGCGACTCTATCCACTTGCGGATGTCCGCCTTCCTCGTCGACCCGATCCCGAAATACTCCGAGAATCTCTTCGTGGTCGTCAATTCCACGGTCTGCCCGCTGCGCTTGCCCGAGACGAAATCCATCTCGATCAGCCTGTGGACATCCTCGTAGGCCCTCGGCCCGCGGGTCCGGACCAGTTCGGACTGCAGCACCGGCTGGTTGTATGCGATGGTGCTGAGGGTCTTCATCAGCCCTCCGGACATCTCCGCCTTGCCGAACTCGCCCGTGAAGTCGGAGTACTCCGGACGGAGCATCATGCGGAACTCCGATCCTATCTTCGCTATGACTATGGCGGAATCGCGCTCGTCGTACTCCCTGCGGAGATCCATCAGCGCCGTGCGGACCTCCTCCTCGGGGAAGCCGGTCCTCTCCGCTATATCGGATATGCGCAGGTTCTCCGGACTGGAGTAGAGCGCCGCCTCGACGGCCCCCTTGACCTCCAAATCGGTTCACCGCCTCGGGGATCCTGTCCGGGGAGTCCTCCAGGGTCCCGGACATCCATTCGGTCCTGATCTCCAGGTAGATCTTGCCGTAGGGGTACTCGACCTGCCAGGCGTCCAGCCTGCCGTCCCTCACCAGGTGGAGGACGGCGACGAATGTCGTCAGATCGTCCTTCAGGTTCCCGGTGTAGAGGTCGGTGATCTCGATCTGCCCGGCGCCCAGCCTCTCGATCCTGTTCCAGACCGCTTCGACATCGCGCTCGTCGTCCTCGTCGTGGGCCTTGTTCTCGAACCTCTTGGGCTCCCTGGCCTTGAGCTCCCTGCGGACGCGCTCGCGCTCCGCCTGGATCTCGATCTCGCGGCGGGCGTCCTCGAAGGCGTCGATGAGCTCGTAGACCGTGACCGGCCTCTCGGGGCGCCTCTGGAAGGCCTCCCTGAAGCTCACCTCCGGAACGTACATCGGCTCGTCGAAGAAGAAGCTGTCATCCGGCTCCTCGAGCTCGACCTCCACCGGAGGCTCGCTCCTCATGCGCGTGGACTCCGACTGCATCCTCAGGACCTTCCAGGCCATGAGGGTCAGCTTCCCGGCGACGATCATGTCGAACCTGTCGCCGGCGACCTTCGCCTCGTACATCCTGGCGAACTCGGACAGGTCGACCTCCCAGGGGTCGATCCCGTTCTCCAGCACCAGGCTGAACACCGCGCGTATCGATTCGTCCACCGGATCCTGGAGCCTCTCCCCGGTCTCGGCCCGGGAGAGGATGTCCATGTATCCTCCGATCCTCCTGAGCGACTCGTCGTCGTCGGCGAGCGCCTTGTGGAACAGCAGGTGCTGCTCCAGATCATCCATCCTCGTGTTCCCATCCATCATATCCCATCCTGCTTCTTGCCGGCCGCCTCGTCCTCGTAGCGGGAGACCTCGGCCAGATCCGGCTGCATTATGACCTTGCTCACGCCGCTGGGCGGCCTGGTGACGCCGATCAGATGCTCGGCCAGCGCCAATGTGACCTTCCTCAGCGACACCTGTATGAACTGCGCCTTCGCGGAGCTCTCCTTGACCCTCTTGGCCACCATCTCCGCGTTCACCGAATCCAGGAACATGTCGACCTCGTCCAGCACGTAGAACGGCGACGGCTGGTGCTCCTGTATGGCGAATATGAACGACAGCGCCGTGAGGGACTTCTCCCCTCCGGACAGCGCCTCCAGCCTCAGGAGCTTCCCGTTCCTGGGCTTCGCGTTGATCATGAGTCCGCCCGCGAAGGGGTCGTCCTCGTTCTCCAGACCCATGAACGCCTCCCCTCCGCCGGAGAGCTGCGCGTAGATCGCCTTGAAATTCTCGTTGACCGCGTCGTAGGACTTCATGAAGAGGCCTTTCTTCTTCGCGGTCAGCGAGGATACGAGGTCGTTGAGCTCCTTGATGTGCCTGTTCAGGCTCTGGACCTCCGCGTCCAGGGTGTCGTACCTGGCCTTCTTCTCCTCGTACTCCTCGATGGCCCTGAGGTTCACGTTGCCTATGCGGGCCAGGGTCGCCTCGTGGGTCCTGATCGTGCGGCGGATCTCCTCCTCGGAGGGTATCGGCTGCGGGGCCTCGATCGTCAGAGCCGCGACCTCCGCCCTGCACTGCTCCACGGATTCCGCGAGCTGAAGCGAAGCGGCCCTCAGGGATGCGAGCACGCCCTCGGCGTTCTCGATCTCCTTGATCTTCTCGCGTATGTCCGAGTCGAGCTTGTACCTCTCCTCGTTGAGCGCGTCCTTCTGGTTGCGGAGGTCGGCGATGCCGCTCTCCATGTCCGCCTCGATCCTCTTCAGGGCATCCAGGTCCAGCTGGGCGCGGGAGATGGCCTCCGTGCCCGCCTCGATGACCTTCAGGTCCTCCTGTATCGACCTGACGACGGAATCCAGCTGCATCTGCAGGGACTCGTTCTGCTTCCCCAGACCGACTATCTCGGTCTCGGCGCCGGAGATCTCCATCCCCAGGTCGCCTATTGAATTCCTGAGCTTGTAGAGCCTGTCGCGGACCGCCTGGATCCTGGCCTGCAGCTCCGCGGGCGCGATCTCCGCTATGCGGGCCTTGACCTTGGAGCGCTCGTCCGTCAGGGCGGACATCCTGTCGGATGCGTCGGAGAACGCCTTGCGGGCCCTGTCCAGCTCGGAATCGGCCTCGGCCATCCTGGCCCGGGCCGCCTTCATCTCCTCCGACATCGACTTCCTGGACTTCTCCAGCTCGTCGATGCGGCCCTTGGTCTGGGCCATGAGCTCCCTCTGCTCCATCCCCGATGCGGACATCCTGCGCATCTCGTCGTCTATGGCGCGCATCTCGTCGCGGACCTGACGGAGCTTGCCGCGCACGTCGGCCAGCGCCTCCTGGGCGCTCCTCAGCTTCGCTCCGACCTCGGCGAGCTTGTCCTCCGACGCGGCCCCGAACTTCAGGAGGTTCTGCTGCGACAGCGTCCCTCCGACCATGGCGCCGGAGGCTTCGACGAGCTCCCCGGACCTGGTGACTATCCTGATCCCGCCCATGATCCTGCGGGCCTGGTCCATGTCCCTGACGACCAGGGTGTCCCCGAGGACGTACCAGAACGCGTTCTGGTACTTCGGGTCGAAATCGATGAGGTTGATCGCATACCCTTCGGAATCCTTCTCGGACATGATGGCCTTGGCCCTGGGCTTCCCTCCCATCATCTTGGTGAGCGGGAGGAACGTCACGCGGCCGAGCCTCTCCTTCTTCAGGTACGCGATGCAGTCCGCGGCGACCTGGTCGTCGTCCACGACGACGGCGGACATCTTCCCTCCGGCGGCCACCGCGAGCGCGGTCTCGTACTCCTTGTCGACCGTCGCCAGCTCCTGGATCGTCCCGTGGATGCCGTGCATGTCCCCGCGGTTCCTCATGGCGAGTATCGCCTCCACCGCCGCGCTGCCGCGGTTCATCCTGTCGGACACCTTCTTCTCGGCCTGTAGCGAGTTGTACTCCGCGTCTATCCTGCGGTACGCCGCATCCAGTTCGGACTCCTGCTTCTCCAGCTCGGACTCCCTGCGCTTGGCGTCCAGGATCCTGCGCCCGTACTCCTCGGTGCCGGGGCCGGCCTCGGCCTTCATCTGGTCGAGGCTCCACTTGGCGTCCTTGATCTCGAAATCCACGCCCTGCATCCTCTCGTCGAGGGATGCCACGGCGGAATGGGCCTCGTCCGCCACCGCGTCGGCGCTGGACAGCTCCCCCTGGGCCTTCCTGAGCTCCTCGGAGCAGGCGTCGATGTCGGCATCGAGCCTGTCCTGGCGCTCCTGCAGCTCCTTCTGCTCCCCTCCGGTCTCGGAGATGGATTGGGAGATCTTCGCCTCCTCCGCCTCCGCCTCGGCCTTCTGGGATTCCAGTGCCGCCTTTTTCTCCTCCGCGCCGACGATGGTCTGGCGGAGGGTGTTGATCTGCTCCTTGTTCTCGGCGATCGAGCTCTCGAAGGTCTGC
>CAVDQR010000052.1:0-9091 GCA_963611065.1 Bacteroides ovatus | reverse complement strand
CCCGTGGAGGCGCACAGCTCCACCATCCCCTCGTCCCTCAGACCGTAGACGTCGTTGATCACCGCCGCGCCCAGGTCGATGCAGCGCTCGGCGACCGACGTCTTCATGGTATCGACGGAAACGGGGACGGAGATCGACGGGATCAGCTCCCTGAGGACCGGCTCCAGCCTGGCGATCTCCTCGTCCGCCGGAACGGGAGCGGAATTCGGACGGGTGGATTCCCCTCCGATGTCGATGATGTCCGCGCCCCGGTCGATCATGTCCAGCGCATGGCGGACCGCCTCGCGGGGATCTGTCCAGCTCCCGCCGTCGGAGAACGAATCCGGGGTGACGTTCAGGATCCCCATGATGAGGGGAGGCCCCGAAGGGGGCCTCCTGAATTGGTTTGACAAATCACATCAGCTCGTCTATGAGCTCGACCAGGTCCCTGACCTGCATCTTCCTGTCGCCCTTGGCGGCGGACAGGTTGTTGACGCAGAAGGGGCAGCAGGTGATGAGCAGGTCGGCGAAGCCGGCCTCGTCCAGCCTGGTGGACGCGATGTCCATCGCTTCCTCGGGGTAGGCGGAACGCACGCCTCCGCCGCCTCCGCAGCAGTGGCTGGTCTTCCTGTTGTACTGCATCTCCTTGAACTGGAGCCCGGGGATCTTGGAGATCACCTGACGGGGCGCCTCGTAGACGTTGCAGTGCCTGCCGAGGTGGCACGGATCGTGGTATGTGGCGACGACGCCGTCCACCGGCTTGAGCTTCAGGTCCTTGTCGGCGAGGAACTCGGTGATGTGGAGGACCTCGAAGGGCACGTCCACGTACTTGGGGTACTCGTGCTTGAACATCCTGTAGCATCCGGCGCAGGACAGCACCAGGGTCTCGACGCCCATGGCCTTGATGGCATCGACGTTGGCCTGCATCAGCTTGGTGACGTCCTCCTGGGGCCATCCGACCCTCTGCATGACGGACCCGCAGCAGGTCTCGTCCAGGGTGGTGAAGTCGATCCCCATCTTGTCGAGGATGGACATGGTGGCCCTGGCGGTCTCCTTGGAGCGGAACGTGGCGGTGCATCCGGCGAAGTAGCCGACCTTGGCCTTGTGGGGCTTCCTGCCCAGCGCGTCCTGCCTGGAGCCGGTCTCCCCGAACGGGTTGCCGGTCTTGATTATGTTCTCGCACATGGCCTCGTGCTTGGGCAGGATGCATCCCGCCTTCACCAGGTCCGCGCGGCACAGCTCGATGATGTCGACGATCTCGACCTTCGAGGGGCACCTGCGGACGCAGTCCGCGCACGTGGTGCACGTGTACATGTTCCTGACGAGGGACTCGTCCGGCTGGAGCTCCCCGGTCAGCAGACCGTATGTGAGCACTATGCGTCCCCTGGACAGGGCCGAATCCCAACCGATCGACTTGAACGACGGGCAGACGCTCTTGCAGAACCCGCACATCGTGCATACGTTGACCGCCTTCCTGACCTTCTCGAGGCTGTCAGCCTTGAACTCCGTACTTCCCGACATGAATATCACTCCAACCTGGGGATCGTCACGCTTCCGTCCATCAGGACCATGACCCTCGCCGAGGGGTCCTCCGCCAGGGCCGCATCCACCGCGGCCTGGACGGTCGGGAAGGGCGTGATGTTGGCCTTCCTCAGCAGCTCCGGGTCGAGATCGGTGACTGCCCAGATGCTCGCCCACGTGGCGATCTCCGCCATCTTGGCGGCCTTGTGGTAGCCGAGCTTGTACCCGGCCTTGATGTTCTCCAGCACCTGCCTGGGGTCGCTGGACGAGGAGAGCTGCTTCAGGAACGTGTCGCTCCCGATGCCCTCCCTGCACTTGGAGACCATGACGATCTTCCCGCCCTCCTTCAGGGCCCACTTCCCGTTGTCCAGCGCCTTCTGCGACTGGTACAGGTCCACATCCATGGGATAGGGTGCCACGGAGATGACCACGTCGGCCTTCTCGGGTATGGGGACGGAGAACACCTCGTTCGCCCATCCGATGGCCTCGTGGAACGCCTGGTTCAGGTCCCCGGACACGGCGCGGTAGATGTTCTGGTGCCTGTCCAGGATCATCTGGATGGAGAAGATCTTCTTCCCCTTGATGACCTCCAGCGCGTCCATCATGTCCTCGTGGACGGGGTTGCCCTCGAGCGCCAGGGACTGGGCCGCGGGGCTCATGGCCAGCTTGTGGTTGGCCTCCACGGTGCGGTACGATGCGACGCCGGGCAGGAAGGACTTCCTCCCTCCGGTGTATCCCGCGAAGTAGTGGGGCTCCACGGAGGTGATGATCACCAGACGGTCCGCGTCCACGGCCATCTTGTTGACCTCCATGGGCGTGCCGTTCTTGGACGTCCCGAGGTTGACGCACTCGGAGTTCTTCGCATCGTGGCAGAAGATCCTGTCCTTCAGCTCCTCGTAGTGGGATCCGAAGACGAAGCCGTACTCCTCGGGGGTCATGTCCCTGTGGGTGCCGGTGGCGATGAGGTATCTCGCGGACCTGAGGTCCATCCTCTTGGACAACGCGTCGAGGACCTTGGCGGTGGGCGTGGGGCGGGTGCCGTCGTTCACGATGAAGACGACATCCTCGCCTCCCTCGAGGAACTCCGCCATGGACCCGTAGCCGAGGGGGTGGTCTATGGACTCCCCTATGACCTCGTCCGGGTCCCCGCACGCGACGTCCTTGGGGTAGAATGTGCCGATGTAGTTCGGGTCGGGGACCACGGTCTCCTGAACCCCGTCCTTTCCGTACTTGACGTCTATCTTCATTGGAATCACGACTCCATGCACGCCATCGCTTTAATGGTTGTCGAGCGCGGGAAGTCCGAGGTCTTGCGGTCATAGCTTATATACCCCTGCCCTAACCGATTTATATATCGCAAACGTTCGTTACCACGATGATTACTGATTATCAGTCCCCTCTTTCGAGCAGGTACGCGACCGACATCATGTCCCTCATCTACGAGAACGACCGCATCATGGCCACGGACATGCTCCGCATCGCGAAGAACTACAAGACCGTCATCAAGACCGCCGACGAGCTCGTCTCCCTCGGTCTCCTCGAGATGCACCTCGAGGCCGGCAAGCGCCTGATGAAGATCTACGAGCTGACCCCGAAGGGGAAGGCCATCGGGAAGCGCGCCTTCGAGTCCCGCGAGATCTTCTACGGAAGGATGGACTTCGAGGACGGCGAGATCGTCGAGTCCAAAGAGAAGAAGGCCAAGAAGCGCACCAAGAACTGAAAAACCGTTCAAAGCTGGGGGTTCGAGCCCCCAGCCACATTTTTCCAAAACATAGTTTTATATAACACCCTTCCATTCACGCAATCCTACAAGCCGCCGTAGCTCAGCAGGTAGAGCGTGTGACTGTTAATCACAAGGTCCTCGGTTCAAATCCGTGTGGCGGCGCCATTCTTCCCATTCACTCCTTCAGCGTAGCGTGTCGATAGCCGCTTTCGCGATAGATTTTTAATCGAATCCCGCATGGGGTGGTCCATCGGGCTCGTAGCTTAGGCAGGTAGAGCGTCTGGCTCATAACCAGATGGCCGTCGGTTCAAATCCGGCCGGGCCCACCATCGTCCTTCTGACATCTGACGTATCTGGCCGAGCGGGTGCTGCCGTCGGCCTTCTCCACCAGACCCTTCCTGCGCATGGACTGGAGCAGATTGGTCGCCTTCACGCGGACCTGCTCCGGCGTGAGCTCCTTCGGATCCCTCGCCGCCAGGATGTCGGCGACGTCGGAGCGGGAGACGGATCCGTTGCGGTCGATCAGCATCAGCACCGCATCTTCCTCTGAGACGGTGACGAAAGCGGAGAGCACGTCCCTCCCCGCACCCGACGCGAGGCACGGTACGCCGTCCATGATCTCCACCAGACCCCTGCGGGCGAGGGATTTGATCCTCCTCTCGGGAACGAACCTCAGCTTGGACAGCCTGTCGAGGTCCATCATCGTCCTCAGATCCAGATCGCCCCTGGTGTCGAGCACGCGGGCGTACGCCCCTCCCCTGATCCCCGGGAAGCGGACGGACACCCTGTCGTCGGAGACCTCGAAATCGGGCATCGGGAACCTGCGGGCCGCCTGCGCCACGTACATCGAACGTATCCCCGTCCCGGACGCCGGGATCAGACCCAGGCCGGCCATCGCCGATATCAGGAACTGGTTGCGGGGAGGTTTGGATTGCGGGGGCCCGGTGATGAACGATTCGGGGGACCTCGCGGGGAAGGAGCCGCGGCTGATCACCGTGACCGACTCCGACTCCCTCTCGATCACGTCGACCGTCCCTCCCATCGAATAGTCCTGATGGGCGATGGCGTTCCTGACCGCTTCCAGGAGGATCGAGTTCCTGTAGGCGCTGACCTGCCTGGCATCGTCCCCGGTGCCGACCCTGCAGGTCCAGTTCCTGACCATCGATACCGCCTGGGATGAGGACAGCAGCATCGGACCCTGGAACGTCCTGGAATCCTGCAGGACCCCGTCGGGATCCAGCAGCCTCCATCTCACGCACACGGACTGCGGCAGGAGCCCCGCGTCCTTCTTCCCCAGGAGGATCAGCGAAGCGACGGTTACCTTCCCCCTCTTGAGCACGCCTGCCCTGGTCAGGAACGTCTGATCGTCCCATGCCTGGCTCTCCTCGGCCCTCTCGGGGAACCTCTCCCTGAACGCGGCCCTGGCGGCGCGGACCGCGCCGATGTCCAGGCTCCTCACGTCGGCGCCGTTCACCACGTTGCCGGTCCAATCGTCGTACAGTCCGGGGGAGTCCATGGCACGTCATCGCCTCCGGACATATAATCTCATTTCTTCTCATTATTCGCGTCCCAGAATCCCCTATAATGGCGCTCCCGACCGTGAACGGTTATATACGGTCGGATTTTCGACTTCCCAGAAAGGGCGCGCGTCGGATGCGCCCGAATCCAACGGAGAATAACCTCATGGTAGAAATCACCGTCAAGAAGCCGGAGTTCATCAAACTCCCCCGCGTCCAGAAGGTCCTGACCGCCTGCCTCCAGTGCGGGTACTGCATCGATGTGTGCGAGGCGCACAACCAGACCCCCTGGGAGTCCGTCACCCCGAGGGGAAAGATCTACTACATCAACCAGCTGGACAAGGCCGGCTCCGGAGCCCTGGACGGACTCCTGGGCAGAGAGGTCTCCCTGAGCCCCGAGTTCGTCGACGCCATGTACAAGTGCACCGGCTGCGGGAACTGCGAGGTCGTCTGCCACGCCAAGATCCACCTGGTCGACTTCTGGGAGGACATGAGGGCCTGGATCGTCCAGAACGGCGCCGGACCCCTCTCCGCCCACAAGGGAATGAAGAAGAACGTCAGCAAGGTCCACAACCCCTACGGCGAGCCCCCCTCCAAGAGGGACGCCTGGTGGCCCGCGGACGTCGAGCGCTCCAAGGTGCCCGATGTGATCTTCTTCGCCGGATGCACCGGATCCTACAGGATGCAGCACATCGCCCAGGCCGGAGTCACCGTGCTCTCCAGGGCCGGCGTCAAGATGAACTGCCTCGGCGACAAAGAGTGGTGCTGCTCCTCCCCGCTCATCAGGACCGGAACCCTCGACGAGTCCCTCGGATGCTCCGAGACCGTCGTCGAGAAGGCCGACGGAATGGGTGCGAAGGACATGGTCATGACCTGCTCCGGATGCTACAAGACCGTCAGCTCCGACTTCGGCAGGTTCTACGCCAAGGTCGGACAGAACGTCTACCACTTCTCCCAGTACGTCGAGCAGCTGATCAACGACAGGAAGCTGCCGCTGAACCACGAGTTCAACCACAAGGTCACCTACCACGACCCCTGCCACCTCGGAAGGCACATGGGCGTCTACGACGCTCCCAGGAACGTCATGAAGAAGATCAAGGGCCTCGAGTTCGTCGAGATGGACAGGTCCAGGGAGAACTCCAGGTGCTGCGGTGCCGGAGGCGGATACAAGAGCCAGTTCAACGACTTCGCGACCGCCATCGCCGTGGAGAGGATCCACGACGCCGAGGCCACCGGAGCCGAGATCCTGATCACCTGCTGCCCGTTCTGCGTGCTGAACCTCACCCAGGGCGCCAAGAAGTGCGGCTCCTCCATCAAGGTCATGGACCTGTCCCAGGTCCTGCTCGAGGTCACCGCTCCCAAGGAAGCGGCCCCCAAGGCCGAGTGAAGATCCAAAAGCCGGGGCGATGCCCCGGCACCCTTACATTTCTCATACCATGCCCTTCCCGAAGCTGTGTCCCGAACTGATCGGGGCGCTGGCGGAGAGGGGGATCACCGAACCCACGCCACCCCAGGCGGACGCCATTCCGAGGATCCTCGAAGGCGGGAACGTCCTCCTCGTCGCTCCGACGGGGATAGGGAAGACCGAGGCGGCGATGCTGCCGATCCTCGACACCATCCACGCCACCAAGGGCAAGCGCACCGGGTTCAGGTGCATCTACGTCACGCCGCTGAGGGCGCTGAACCGCGACATGCTCCGCAGGATGGCCGATTACGGGAAGGCCCTGGGCATCTCCGTGGGCGTCAGGCACGGCGATACGTCCCAAGCGGAGAGGAACGCGCAGTCGCAGAACCCGCCGGAGATACTGATCACCACCCCGGAGACCCTCCAGGTCCTGTTCACCGGGAAGAGGCTCCTGCAGCACCTCAAAGCTGTGGAATGGGTCGTCATCGACGAGATCCACGAGCTCTCGGACAGCGAGCGCGGGGCCCAGCTCAGCGTCGCCATGGAGAGGCTGACGCTTCTCGCAGGGGAATATCAGAGGATCGGGCTGTCGGCGACGGTCGGGAATCCGGACAGCGTCGCGAGATTCCTCGTCGGACCCAAGCGCAAGGTCGCCGTCCTGAAGCACGACACCTTCCGCGAGTTCGACATCCAGGTGGAGAGCCCCCCGCAGATCGAAGACCCCAAACTCGTGGACAAGCTGCAGGGCGACCCGGACATCATCGGCGTCATGGCCCGCGCCAGGGAGATCATAGAATCCGGAAGGTCCACGCTGTTCTTCGTCAACACCAGGGAGACGGCGGAATGGCTCGCAGCCAGGTACCACCTATGGGATGAATCCCTCCCGCTGGAGGTTCACCACGGCTCCCTCTCGAAGGAGACCAGGATGGAGATGGAGGACCGCTTCAAATCCGGGGATCTGAAGGCTCTGATCTGCACCTCGTCGCTCGAACTGGGGATCGATGTGGGGACGACCGACATGGTCATCCAGTACAACTCGCCGAGACAGGTGTCGCGCATGATACAGAGGGCCGGCAGGGCGGGGCACCGCGTCGGGGAGAAGATCCGCGCCAGGGTGCTCGCCACCGCTCCCGACGAGGTCGCCGAAGCAATGGTCATCGCAAGGAAGTGCGACGCCAAGGAGATCGAATCCTGGGAGGGACGGCCGTGCCCCCTGTCGGTGGTTGCCAACCAGCTCATCGCCATGACGATGTCCGGAGGAATGGACGTCGATACGGCGTACAAGATGTTCTCGAACTCCTGGCCGTTCAGGGACCTGACGAAACAGGACATGGAGGACGTCCTGGCGCAGCTGCAGTCCATCAAGCTGGTCTTCATCGACGAGGACGGGTCGTTCCGCAGGAGCCGCAAGGGGATGGACTACTTCTACGCCAACATCTCCATGATCCCCGACGAGAGGACGTACCTCGTCAGGGACATCGGCACCCGCGCGATCATCGGAACCCTGGATGAGAGCTTCGTCGCCTCGTTCGCCGAGGAGTACGCGATGTTCATCGCCAAGGGCAGGACATGGCGCATCGTCGAGATGAGGGAGGACGAGCTGCTCGTGGAGGAGGCGAGGGACGTCGGTTCCGTGCCGAACTGGGTCGGGTCGGACATCCCGGTGCCGTTCGAAGTGGCCATGGAGGTGGGGCGCATGAGGCGCCTCAGGAACTTCGACGAGTATCCCGGCGACGACGGGTGCGTTCAGGTCGTGAAAAGATACCTGGCGGAGCAGGACGAACGCTTCGTCATGCCCACCGACAAGACGGTCACCGTCGAGGTCGGGGACAGGCTGGCCATCGTCAACTGCTGCTTCGGCAGCAGGGTGAACGAAACGTTGGGGAAGATCTACGCCGCGCTGCTCTCGGCCCGCCTCGGGGAGAGCGTCGGGATGACCGCGGACCCGTACAGGATCATACTGGAGCTTCCGCGCAACATGAGGCGCGACGACATCATGCAGACCGTCACATCGGTCAAACCGGGGACGATCGAGGCGCTCTCGAGGATGACCATCCTGAACTCCACCTTCCTCAGATGGAGGTTCGTCTTCGTCGCGAAGAAGTTCGGGATCATCGAGAAGAACGCCGACCACCGCTTCATGAACTTCCAGAGGCTGTTCGACCTGCACAGGGACACCCCGGCTTACAAGGAGGCGGTCAACAAGGTCCTGTGGGAGGACCTGGACATCCCTGACACCGAGAAGGTGGTCTCCATGATGGCCTCCGGGGAGATCGAGGTGGTCCCGGGATCGATATCCTCCATCGGATTGGAGGGGATCACGCGCTCCAAGGAGCTGATGCAGCCCGTCCGCGCCGACCATTCCATCCTGATGGCGCTGAAGAAGAGGCTTGAAGAAGAGGTTTTGTTCGCATCCTGCCTGAACTGCGGATCGCAGTGGAGATTCAGGGTGGCCGATGCGCCGAAGAGGTTCGTCTGCCCCCACTGCAACGGGAACATGGTCGCGGTGCTGAAGGGATACGAGAGGCAGAACATCGCCCTCGTGAAGCACAAGGAGCTGTCCGCGCAGGAGAAGAAGGACAGGCTGCGCCTCTCCAGGAACGCGAATCTGGTCAACGAACACGGGAAGAGAGCCGTGATCTGCCTCGCCGGCAGGGGCATAGGACCGGATGCAGCGTCGAGGATCCTCTGCAGCATGTACATCGACGAGGACGAGTTCTACCGCGGGATCATGAACGCGGAAATCCTGTACGCGAAGAACAAGAGATTCTGGGATTGAGATAGCCGATGCGGACATCAGGCCGGGCTGTCGAAGAAGCTCGGCAAAATCCCCAACGCCGCATGTACGCCCCGTATTTCGGATTGTGATTGTTCTAGTTTAAATAGGCATACGATTGCCTACCAAAATAATGGTAAACAAAATCGTTTACGAAAAATTATCGTAAA
>CAVDQR010000051.1:0-9143 GCA_963611065.1 Bacteroides ovatus | reverse complement strand
TTTTTTAATAATAAAAAGTGTTTTCTAAAACCACTAATTACAAAGGAGGATCGCTGTGGAAAGAAAGATCATCTCCAAAATGGAGCAATGGAAGGATTCCGAAGACCGGAAACCCCTCATGATAATGGGCCCCAGACAGGTCGGGAAGACCTATTCCGTGATGGAATTCGCAAAGAGTCGTTTCGGGAACTATGTGATGTTCAATTTCCAGGAATCCCCCGAACTCCACAGGATCTTCGACGGGGACCTGAACCCCCGCAGACTCCTGAACGAACTGTCGGCGTACTCCCATGAGACGATCGCCGATGAGACCCTGATCGTCTTCGACGAGATCCAGGAATGCGACCGCGCCGTCACTTCCCTCAAATACTTCGCCGAGGAGCTGCCGGAACAGCCCGTCATCACCACCGGGAGCCTGCTCGGCCTCACTGTCGACCCTCCGGACCACGACGAAAGGCCGAAGCGCTCGTTCCCCGTAGGGAAGGTCCAACAGGTCCAGATGCACCCGATGGACCTGGAGGAATACGCCTGGGCCACGGGACGGAGGGCGCTGACGGATTCCGTGCGCTCGCATTTCGACGACATGTCCGAGATGCCCCTCCACGACACGGCCCTGGGGATGTACCGCGAGTACCTGGCGGTCGGCGGGATGCCGGAGGCCGTCTCCGCATTCGTCCGGACAGGCGACCCGAACGCCGTCATGACCGCCCAGAGGGGACTCAACGACAGCCTGCTCGGGGACATCGCCAAGCATTCGAAGTCCCCTGACACGATGGTCAGGACGATCCATGCGTGGAACAGCATGGTGTCGCAGCTGATGAAGGACAATCTGAAGTTCCAATACAGCAGGATCGCCAAAGGCGGCCGTTCCGCCCAATATTCCGCATCCGTCGACTGGCTGGTGGCGGCCCGGATGGTGAACCGCTGCGACATGGTCACGGAACCCACGGCCCCGCTCTCCGGCTTCACGGAGGGATCGTCGTTCAGGCTATTCATGGCCGATACGGGCCTGCTCTGTTCGAAGGCCGAGGTGCCTTTCAAGACCGTGGTGTCCGGGAGGGCCGGCGACCGTTTCAGAGGCGTGATGGCCGAGAACTACGTGTCCCAATCGCTGACCGCCAACGGCTTCAGGACATACTATTGGAATCCGGACCAGAACACGGAGGTGGATTTCCTCATCCAGGACGCCGACGGGGCTGTCGTGCCCGTGGAGGTCAAATCTGGCGACCGCGTGGACTCCAAGAGCCTGGCGAAGCTCAGGAAGAAGTACTCCCCCGGATCCGCCATCAGGCTGTCCTCGAAGAACTTCGGCTTCGAGGACGGGCTCTACAGCATACCCCTCTATGCGGCGTTCTGCATAGACGGGAGCTGGGCGGAGAAGGTCGGAGGGTCGGCGCCGGGATCCTGACGATAGCTGTTAGAAGATAAGAACCGCCGAACTCGCGATCTTGTGCAGACGCCATGTTCTGCACGATGCTTCAACTTATACCCAGGGCAAGTACAAGTACAAGTACAAGCTCGACGCCGACCCAGATTCCGATACCCATATTACCTCCGCTTCCATGGGTCCCGGTATGCTCTACTCCGAGCTCGCAGAGACCTTCGACAGACTGGAATCAACAGGCAGCAGGCTGGAGATGTCCGACATCCTGGCCGACTTCTTCTCGAGGGCCGACAGGCGCGAGCTCAGGAACATAGTCTATCTCAGCCAGGGGAAGCTCCACCCGGACTTCATGCCGGGCGTGCTCGGCATGGCGGACAGGCTCGTCCTCAAGGCGATAGCCTTCACCTCCGGCACCCCCGAGGACAAGGTGGAGAAGATGTGGGTGGAGACCGGCGACCCCGGGAAGGTCGCGGAGACGCTCATCTCCAAGAAGAAGCAGATGACCCTGTTCTCCGAGGACCTCACCGTCGACAGGGTGGTCAAGGGGCTCACATCGATCCAGGACGCCGACGGCAAGGATTCCCAGGACAGGAAGATGAAGACCCTGGCCAACATGCTGCACGACTCCGGGCCCCTGGAGGCCAGGTACCTGTGCAGGACGGTCACCGGGAGGATGAGGGTCGGCGCCGCCGACATGACCATCCTGGACGCCCTGGCCATAGCCTTCTCCTCCAAGGAGGACAGGCCGGCCATCGAGAGGGCGTTCAACGTGACCTGCGACATCGGCCTGGTGGCCGAGACCATAGCGAACGGCGGGATGGATGCGATCTCAAAGATCAAGGTGTCCGTGAACAGCCCCGTGAAGGTCATGCTCGCCGAGAGGCTCCCGTCCGTCGCCCAGATCGTGGAGAGGATGGGCGGCCGCTGCGCCATAGAATACAAGTACGACGGGATCCGCGTCCAGGCCCACATCGGGAAGGACGGCGTCCGCCTCTACTCCAGGAGGCTGGAGGACCTCACGTCCAACTTCCCGGACATCGCCCAGGAGCTCAGGAGAGCCTGCAGGTACGGGGAGGCCATCATCGAGGGGGAGTGCGTCGCCGTGGATCCCGAGACGGGCAACATGCTCCCGTTCCAGAACGTCACCCACCGCAGGAAGAAGCACGGGATGGACGAGGCGGTCAAGGAGGTGCCTGTGAGGATCTTCATGTTCGACTGCCTCTACCGCGACGGGCAGGACATGACCCCCGAACCCTATCTGGAGAGGAGGGGCGCCCTGGAGTCCGGGTTCGAGATCGGCGGTCCGGTGCAGATGACCACCATGCGCATCGTCGAGAGCGAGGAGGAGGGGGAGGACTTCTTCACCAGCGCCGTGACCAGCAGATGCGAGGGGATCATGGCGAAATCCGTCGCCCCCGATTCGGTGTACAGGGCCGGATCCAGAGGGTTCCTGTGGATCAAGTACAAGAAGGACTACCAGCAGGCGCTGACCGACTCGTTCGATCTGACCGTGGTCGGCGCGTTCTACGGCATGGGCAAGAGGGCCGGGAGGTACGGGGCGCTGCTCATGGCCGCGTACGATGAGGAGACCGGCATGTTCGAGACCGTCTGCAAGCTCGGCACGGGGTTCGACGACGCCTTCCTCGACGCCATGCCGTCGCTCCTCGACGACACGCTTTCCGAATCCAAGCCGAGATCTGTGGAGGCCGAGATGGTCCCGGACGTGTGGTTCGAGCCTTCGGTCGTTCTGGAAGTCGTCGCGGCCGAGATCACCCTGAGCCCGATCCACACCGCGGCCAGGGATGTGGTGAAGGAGGGCGCCGGACTGGGGATAAGGTTCCCCAGGTTCACCGGCCGCGTCAGGGACGACAAGTCCCCGGAGCAGTGCACCACCGTGGGCGAGATCGCCGAGATGTACGCGATGCAGGCCCACGACTCCGACGGATTGTCCGAGTGAGAGGAAATCCGACAGTATGTCCCATCCGAGACAACGAATCCAGCTTTTATATACTGGAATCTGCGATTAGACGATTGCCGGATATCCGGCTGGATGGGATGCAATATGGATGGAAAGGAACAGCCCGCTTGTCGCGGCAAGGACGCGAAGCCCGCTGCGCCGAACGGCGAATCGGGATCCGCCGACCAGAGCCACTGGGACGGGAGCGGCGACTGAAAGATTAAAAGGAACGAGGGTATAGGCCGGGTTTATGCAGATAACCCTTGTCGAGAAGACCGGCGACTCGGCCACCATCGCGTTCACGGACGCCAACATCACCCTCATCGCGCCTCTGATGAAGGCCCTCGACGAAGACGAGAACGTCGAACTCGTCAGGTTCATCGAGACCCACCCCGAGCTCGACGACAGGCAGCTCTACGTCAAGGTGAAGAAGGGCGACGCCCTCGACGCCGTCGCCAAGGCCTCCCAGGCGGTCTCCGACTACTACTCCGAAATCAAAGAGTGATCATTCTGTACAGGGAATGCCTCACGGCCGAAGCCGACATCGGCATGCGCAGGTACCTCTGCGACTCCGACGGCACCGGAGGTCATCTCAAGACCGAGCCGGAGGATTTCATCGTCAGGGAGATCTCCGATCCCCCCAGGGCGAAGGAGAACGGCGAATACGCCATCGCCACGGTCACCAGCCGCAACTGGGAGACGAACCGCCTCGTGCGCATAATGTCCCGCAGCATCGGGATGTCCCGCACCAGGATCGGATTCGCCGGCACCAAGGACAAGCGCGCGGTCACCACCCAGCTCATGTCGTTCAGGTGCCCTTCGGAGGACCTGGCGAAGATCGACCTGAAGGATGTTGAAATTACCAACATCTACAGGGGCAGCAGGGCGCTCCAGATCGGGGACCTGCTCGGCAACTCCTTCGAGATCACCGTCAGGGACTGCCCGATGGAGATGTCCCGCGTGAAGGAGACCGTCGAGGCCGACCTCGATACGATCCACAAGGCGAGGGGTTTCCCCAACTACTTCGGCGTCCAGAGGTTCGGCGTCGTCAGACCCGTGACGCATCTCGTTGGCGAGAGGCTCGTCCGCGGGGACATCGAAGGTGCGGTGCGCACGTACATCTGCTACACCACGCCGCAGGAGGAGCAGGAGCTCCAGGACATCCGGAGATCCCTGGAGGGATGCACGGATTGGTCCTACGCGGCGTCGGTCATGCCGGACGGCATGTCCTACGAGAAGACCATGGCCCAGGCCCTGGCCGGAGGGGAGGATTGGAAGGGCGCCATATCGGCGCTGCCGTCGAACCTCCAGATGATGTTCGTCCACGCCTACCAGTCGTACCTTTTCAACGAGATGCTCAGCGAGAGGATGTCCAGGGGGCTCCCGCTGGACGCGCCGGTCGAGGGCGACGTCGTGATCCCGCTCGCCGCGGACGGCACCCCGGAGCATGAAGCGCCGGTCGTGACCACCTCCAGGAACATCGACCTCGTCAAGAGGCAGGTCAAGCTCGGGAGGGCTTTCGTCACCGCCGCCCTCTACGGATCGGAGAACGTCCTCGCGGAGGGCGAACCCGGCGAGATCGAGAGGTCCATCGCCGAGAAGAACGACCTGAGGCCCGAGGACTTCGTCATCCCCGGACTGTCCAAGTGCTCCTCCAAGGGAGGCAGGAGGGAGATCCTGTGCCCCGTGAAGGACCTTCAGGCGTCGTTCGGAGAGGATTCCTACACGCTGTCGTTCTCCCTGCCCAAGGGCAACTACGCCACGTGCCTCATGCGCGAGTTCATGAAGTCCGAGATGAGGGACTACTGATCAGACGATCAGCGCCTTCACCGCGTTCGCCTCGTACACGCCGAGGTCGCACTGTCTCATGATCTCGTAGACGGTCATCCCCTTGATCAGACCCATCGCCATGGACGACAGCCTATCGTCGGATGTCCTCGGCGATGTCAGCATGGCCCTCTTCACGTAGGCCACGAGCATCTTCGCGGAATCGGCGTCCCTGAACCCGCCCGCCACGAACACCTTCTCCAGAGGCAGCGCCGGATGGTTCTCCAGGTCGGTCCACTTCATCTTCAGGACGGTGTCGTGCGACAGCCGTTCCATGTAGTCGAACTCCGGATCGGCCGGACTGATCGGTCCCACCTCGGGGAGTTCCGACAGGTACTTCGAGACCTGGGATGCGACCGCGGGTTCCAACCCCAGCGCATCCAGTATGTCCGGGTCGTACGCGGACGTCCTGGTGGTGTACGCCCTGCGGAGGGCCTTCTCGGCGTACCTCTTGACGGCATCGTCGTAGCCCTGCGACTTCCTGGCCCCGCCCATGAGCGCCCTGGCCTCGTCCCTCAGGTCCATCTCCTCGAGGATCCTGGCCATGCGGACCTTGGCGTCCTCCGGGATCTCCGGACAGGCGGTCAGCTCGTCGCACGCCGACAGCACGCATTCCCCATCGTTCCTGTCCCTGCCGATCTCCGCCTTCATGACGATGACGGAGACGCGGCGGGCGTCGCGCCTGAGGATCCAGTTCACGGTGCCGAAGGCCCCCGACAGGTTCCCCGATGCGATCTGCTGCCTGGCCTGCGCCTCCGCGGTGTCCAGGTCCTCCGGGTCCAGCGACAGCGCCTTGGCGTAGCTGGAGGCGGCCCTCTCGGGATATCCGGACTTCTCCAGTATCCTGCCCTTGATCCTGTTGGACTCGGCGTCGTCCAGACCTCCGGCGATGGCGTTGTCTATCTCCGACAGCGCCCCCTTGAGGTCGCCCTTGGCCTCCCTGGCCAACGCGTTCACCTGGCGGAGCCCCGCGTGATTGGGCTGTATCCTGAGTGCATTGCCCACAAGGAACGAGGCGCCGTCGGCGTCCCCTCCTGCGAGGGCTATCCTCGCCTTCAGACAGTAGAGGTCGGGATCCTCCGGGGACGCGTTCAGCGCCCTGTCGACCTCCCTCATCGCACCCTTCAGATTCCCTGCGTTCAGGAGCGAGACGGCCATGGCCCGGCAGGCCTCCGGATCGATCTCCGGCTCCTTCGCCTCCGGTTCCGGCGTCGGCTCGTCCTTGACCTCGACCGCGACCTTCGGTCCGATCGAGCCCGACGAGACCCTGCCGCGCTCCTCCATCAGCCTGTCGGATCCGGGGAACGCGGAGAGTCCGGAATCTATCGCCGCGACGGCCCCGTCCCTGTCCCCCTTGGACAGACGGACGCGGGCCAGCCTGAGCCATGCGTCCTCGTCGGATTCCAGGGACGTGCGCCTGGTCAGGACGGCCTCGGCATCGTCGACTTCCCCGAGCGACGTCAGGAGATCGGCCTCCATGTCCATGATGCGGACGTCGTCCGGATCTATCGAGGAGGCCATCCTCACGAAGAACAGCGCCTCCTTGACCTTGGAATGCTCCGAAAGGATGACGGCCTTCCGGATCAACGGGTACACCGACGACGGGTCCAGCTCGATGGCGCGGTTCAGCGATTCCACCGCGCCGTACCTGTCCTTGGACTTCTCCTGCACCGACGCTTTGGCGATCCAGTACTCCGCCTCGCCCTGGTCCAGGAGCACGGCGCGGTTGTAGGCGTCCTCGGCGGACTCCAGGTCCCCCCTGGATTCGTCCGCCATGCCCTTGGAGTACCACAGCACGGGGTTGTGGGGCTCCAGGGAAGCGGCCTCCGAAAACGAGACGGACGCTTTGAGGTAGTCACCGAGAGCGTACTGCGCATTGCCCCTGAGCCTCTTGATCAGCGGCTCCTTGGGATACTGGCGCTCCAGCTGCGTGCACATGGACTCCGCCTCGCGGTTCATCCCGCAGGACACCATGGCGGATACCACGGACACGGCCCTCTCCCTGGAGCCGTCCACTTTCAGAACATCCCTGAACATGCCGTCGGCCCTGGAGGGGTCGCCGTTGTAGCACACGGACACGGCCAGGGCCATCATGGCGGGTATGTCGTCCGGAACGGTCTCCAGGATGCGCCTGCAGGTGGCCTCCGCCTTGACGTAGTCGCGCTCGGACATCTGCAGGTCCTTCATCAGCGACAGCGCGTCGAAGTCCGACGGGTCGCGGGACAGGATGCCGGCGCATTCGCGCTCTGCGGCCTCCGTCTTGTCCATGAGGAACAGCATGCGGGCGAGCTGGGCCCTGGCGGCGTTGTTGTTCTTGTCGAGGGCCACGGCCTTGGAGGCGGCCCTGTGCGCCCCCAGATAGTCGCCGGACCTCATGAGCATGACCGAGCGCATGGTCAGCGTGTCCGGGTCGTCGCCGACGAAGCGGGAGTACCTGTCCAGGATGGACGCCGCCTCCCTCTCCATCCCCCTGCCTATGAGGAACCTGACGGCCCTGACGTATTCGTCGGACCCGCTGGTCTCGTTATCGAGGAGGATGCGGATGGAATCCATCATGCCCGCGCGGTCTCCGGCGAGCATGTTCGCGCGGACCATGTCCCTCTGGACCCTGACGATGTTCCCGTCTGTCCTCCCCAGCCAATCAAGCGCGCGGGACGCGTCCCCCGCGCCCAGCGAGGCCTCGGCCGCCTCCACGAACACGAACGGAGGGGCCTCCATGGCGATGAGCTCGGAGTAGACCATGAGCGCGGACCTCCAGTCCTTCTCGTCCATGGACATCCTGGCCGACGCCAGGAGGAACTCCGGGTCCTTCTCCTTGTAGTACGGGCTGTTTACCAGCTCCTCGGTCGCCGCGTCGCGGTGGCCGGTGAACCAGTCGTAGTAGATCGAGTAGAGCTCCTGGATGCGTCCGACCGCGGGCGGACGGGACGGCCTGTCGCCCTCCAGGACGCTCTGGATGTTCTCCCTCTGGAGCCATCCCCCTTCGGGGTCGGTCTCCGCCAGGATCTGATACGCGCCCCTGCAGGACGGGTCGTAGCCGTAGGCGCGCCCCGCGGCCTCCATCGCGCCGGCGCGATCGCCGGCGGCCATCCTGATGCGCGCCAGCGCCAGGGAGCGTCCGACCATCTCCTGGGAGCCCTCGGACATGTCCAGGACCTCCTCGGCGGCCTTGAGGTCCCCTTTCTTGACGAGCGCCTCGCACGCCCTTATGGACGGCCTGCAGTCGGTGGCGCGGCTCTTGGAGACGACCCTGCGCATGATGTCCCTGTCGACGTCCCCCGAAGCGGAGAGCTCGTCCACGAGCATGACCAGGACCTGGGAATTGACCGTTCCCTCGTAGCCGTCCAGTTCGGACACCAGCGCGAGGGGTCCCCCGTTGGGGTACGCGCGGGCATCCAGCACCTTCCACATATGGTACTCGAACGAGCTCTGCAGAACGGGACGGCCTGACATGCGCACTGCATCGCGAACGGCGTATGTAAACGGTTGCTGGACGGCCGATTCGGAGGCTAAGATTAGTATTATATACAGCGTCGGATTTTGGGGATTCTGAGGCAGCTGTGATCTAGCTGGTTAGGATCTGAGCCTTCCAAGCTCATTGCCCGGGTTCGAATCCCGGCGGCTGCACTCATCTCCCAAAATTCTCCGACGAGCGGGAGCTCCGTCAAAACAATGAGTGTTCTCAAAGGACACCGCGCACTGGTATTCCAGTCGAAGGTGTCGAGGTTCGGTTCCGCCGGTCGATCGGCGCCTATGCGCTCCGCAACGCGGCCAGATCCATTGCGATGGAGTCGGTTGCTATCATGCGTGGTAATCCATGTGCATGCGGGACGGTCGAGGGTCGGAAAAGGGGTTAATAACGATGTAATCGAGGGTTTAGAAGAGGAAGTGAGGCCAATGGCGCGAATGGGATCGCATCATCCTTCCGCATTCCTTCCGCATTCCTTCCGCATTCCTTCCGCATTCCTTCCGCAT
>CAVDQR010000050.1:0-9220 GCA_963611065.1 Bacteroides ovatus | reverse complement strand
GAGGAAAACCACTTCCGGCCCATTAGAACCGGTCATCGTCTTCATGGAATGCATTGCTTTTATGCTATATCATCCTTGCCAGTGTTCTGAAGAGGATTATTATCCCAACGCGTTTCACCCCCCATGATCACCCTGGTCGGCACGGGACACGTCTTCAATCTGGCGGAGCCCGTGGCGTTCATCGTCAAGAACACCTGGCCCGACGCCGTCCTCCTGGAGCTGGATGTCGGCAGGCTCAACGCCATGACCGCCGCAGCCGAAGGCGACCCGAAGGACGAGCCGGAGATGTCCGCGATCTACAGGCAGACCGCCATGTACCAGCAGAGGATGTCCGAGGAGCACGGGACGAAGCTCGGAGGGGAGTTCCTCGCCGCGATAAACGCGGGGAAGCTCGCCGGAGCGGAGATCATCCCCATCGATACGGATGCGATGAAGGTCATGAACGAGATGTGGGCCGAGATGTCCGCCATGGAGCGCTTCAGGTACCGCCTCTCGGGGATATCCGACTCCATCGGGGGCAAGAGGAAGGTCGCCGACGTGCAGAAGAGCTTCGCCAGGGACGAGGAGGCGTACATCGAGGGGATGCGCAGGAAGTATCCCACCCTCGTCCGCAAGCTCATCGACGAGCGCAACGTCCACATGGCCGAGCAGATCAACGCCCAATCCGAGAGGTTCGGGAACATGGTCGTCATCGTCGGGGACGCGCACGTCGAGGGGATATCCAAGCTCCTGAACGAGAAGGATGTCCGCAAGATCCGCCTGGCGGACCTGATGGACCGCGAGAGGATGGATAAGGTCAGGGATATGATCTGGAAGGGGGACACGCAATGAAGGTCGAGCTGATCGCCTACACGCCGGATGCGGACAGGATATGCGCCGCCGCAGGGAACTCGTGCTATTCGGACCGCCCGGCATCCGAGATCATGGAGGACATCGATTCGGAGAAGACCCTGTCCCGCATCGTGGGGATGGGTCACCACTCGGTGATCGAGCATGCCGTGTTCACGTTCTCCGTCGAGGGGGTGTCGAGGGCGCTGACCCACCAGCTGGTGAGGCACCGCATCGCCTCTTACTCGCAGCAGAGCCAGAGGTACGTTTCCATAAAGGATCCGAGCTACGTCACGCCCCACACCGTCGAAGGGGATCCGGAGGCGGAGAGGGTGTTCGACGAGACCATGGACGTCATCTGGAAGGCGTATTCCAAGCTGGAGGAGATGGGGATCCCGGCGGAGGATGCCAGATATCTGCTCCCGAACGGGTGCACCACCAACATCACGATCACGATGAACGCCCGCGAGCTCCTGCATTTCTTCACGCTCAGGTGCTGCGAGAGGGCCCAGTGGGAGATCAGGGAGATGGCCGAGCAGATGCTCGAGAAGTGCCGCGAGGCGTCGCCCGTGATATTCAAGGATGCGGGGCCGGCGTGCATGCGCGGACCCTGTCCCGAAGGCAAGAAGTCCTGCGGGAAGCCGAGGAGACCGTGAGCGTCATCTACCTGGCGGGAGGGTGCTTCTGGGGGCTCCAGAAGGCCATATCGGAGGTTCCGGGGGTGCTGTCCACGGAATGCGGGTACGCCAACGGCGACCCGCTGTACATCCCGGACTACATGCTGGTCTGTTCCGGCCGCATGGGGTATCGGGAGGCCGTCAAGGTGGTCTACGACCCGGAGCTGGTGGCCCTGGAGACCGTCCTGGGGGTGTTCTTCTACCTGATCGACCCGACGCAGGAGCGCGGACAGGGCAACGACCACGGGATCCAGTATCAGACCGGCGTGTACTGGACGGATTCCGAGTCGGAGAAGGTCGTGCGCAAGGTGTTCGCGGAGCAGGAGGAGTCGTTCCAGGAGTTCCATGTGGAGATGGGCCCGCTGACCACCTGGACCCGCGCCGAGGAGTACCATCAGGACTACCTGCTGAAGAACCCGGGCGGGTACTGCCACATACCCGCTTGGAAGACCGCGGTGCTGAAACAGCTCCTGGACCGCATGAGCGGCCGTTCTCCGGGGAACCGACGACTGTTTTTTCTTAATTAGGTATAAATAGGGCATCCACTTAGTCGGGTCACTCGGTGAATGATATGGGAAGAATAAGGCCCACCTACATCAAGAGAGTCGCCATCGATCTCGTCAGCAAGTATCCCCAGGCTTTCAGCCAGGATTTCGACGCCAACAAGGAGATGGTCAGCACTCTGACAGACGTCTCGTCCGTCAAGATGAGGAACAGGATCGCCGGTTACATCACCCGCTACCTGTCCCATCCTGAGGCATGAGTTAAACGCCTTAAACAAACAATTCGGCATCATGCCCGCGTGGGGTAGCTTGGATATCCTGTGAGATTGCGGATCTTTTGACCCGGGTTCGAATCCCGGCGCGGGCACCACTTTTTGCCATTTCAATCTTGGACGTCGCCACGTCCATCGACCGCTATCGCAGCGTGCGCTGTCGAGATCACGGATATCGCGATCACGATGATCGACGCCGCCAATGCAGCCCACACACCGATCCCCGGATCCACATGGAGGACGTAGTAATGCGTCCCCATCTGTTCCAGGAGCTTGTATATCCCGACGACCAGGGCTATGCCGAACAGCATGGGGATGACGTAGGAGGCGATCTTCGCACCCTTCCTCTTGACGATGTGTCCGACGATGAACATCGCCGCGGACACCCCGCTGAGTCCGATGAGCCAGCCGGGCAGGGTGTGGTAGTCCTTCTCGGTGACCACGTCCTCGAGATCTGCCCAGCGGCCGTCGGTCAGTGCGTCCCATCCGGTGAGCGATCCGCTCATGATGTTGGTCCAAATGGAGTATTCAACCAGGTATTCAACCCAGACCATGAAGACGCTGGCGAGTGCCAGCAGCGAGCCGGCTATGCCGATGATTGTGACGATCCTGCCGGGATAATCCATCGATTAGGGCAGTCTTAGAAAGTATATGAAGGAGAAGGGGGCCCTTTCGGGCCGTTTGAATCACTCGGAAGTGTACTTCCCTGCGATGTCCAGGATGGCACCGAGGATGAGCAGGACGGATCCGGCGAGCGAGATCCAGAGTCCGGTCCCGGCGCTGGTGGACGCAACCTTGTATCCGAGGACGACGAGGCTGTCCATGGTCCCGTTGAACAGGACTATCAGGATGAGCGCGACGACGCCGAGGATCAGGGAAACGATCCCGAGGATCCTGTTGGCGGTGGCGTTCTTGAGGACGATCGGGAGGACCGCGGTGAAGAACGCGACGATTCCTGCGATGAGGGCCACGAGCGGGGCGTAGTTGTACTGCGCATCCGCGAACGTATCGTCCGTGTAGACCTGCCATCCGGTGTAGTTCTGACTCCCGAGGATAACGACCTCGATGTTGACCCAAGCGACGAACACGCCGACGATCATCAGGAGGGCCCCGATGAGCGCGACGATGCCCAGCACATTGCCTTTGCTGACTGTTGTCATATCAAACACCTCTCGGTTTTTGACCGTGCTCAAGTATCGAGACGGCCGTTACTTAATGATATGCGTCAACCTTTTTAAGCGGCTCACTCGTCGTCGGGTTCGTCGGGCTTCGGCCATACCTCGCGGACCACCTCGAGGTCGCCGGGCGGGACGATCCTCGAAACCTCCTCCTCGGGGACCTCGAACCTCTTGGCGATCTCGTTGGTCTTCCTGCCGGATTTCGGCTTCCCGGGGCGGATGACCATGTACTTCTCGCATCCCGCGAAGCATTCCGACGGTCCGCACATGATCTTCCTCGAACCCTCGTATTCGATCTCGCCGATGGTCAGCTCCATAGGCAGGTGGTACTCGTAGTTCCTCTTCCCGCGGACGATGAAAGCTCCCCTGGGGACGAATTCTCCCGGGTTGGGGGTCTTGCTCACCTGGTCGGGGTAGACCCAGAACGCCCCTCCCTCGGAGAGGGCGGCGATCCACGCCTTGGATTGGGCGAGGGCGAACAGGCATGCCTGCCTCAGCTCCTCGTCGGAGGCCTTCGCCCCGTCCTTGACTATGACGGAAGGTGCTCCGTGCACATCGGCGTGGGCGTACAGGTCCCCGTCCTTCAGGTGCTTCTTGACGATGTTGTCGTTGCTGTGCGCATCCCTTCCGGCCATGACGAGGCGTCCGCCGGTGGTGACGAACCACTTGTAGCGCTCGAACCAGAACTGCTTGGTGGGCTGGGCGCGCTCCGCCGCCAGCGCCTTCTCCTTGTCGAGGCCCTTCTGGATCTTGGCGAGCTCGTCGCGGCTCTGCTTCAGCGCGTCCTCGGCGCGGTCGGCCTTCTCGCCGATGTCCTTCCCCTTCTGGTACAGGTCGGACGCGTTGGCGTCGATGTTCTTCGTCCAGTCGAGGTCGACGGTCTCCTCGGCCATCTTGGCCCTGACCCTGTGCTTGGCCGGATCGATGGAGACCACGAACGGGATCTTGGATGCGCCTTCGGTCAGCTTCTCCCATGTGAGCTTCTTGGACTGCTCGTCCAGGACCTTCAGCAGCTCGTCCGCCTTCTGATAGTCGGTGTACAGGGCTTCGGCCTTCCTGCGGTACTCCTCCTCCTGGAGCTTGTACTCGCTCAGGGTCTCCTCCTGCTTGGAGATCCTCTTGAGGAGCTTCTCCACAGCGGGGTCCACGTACGCCTCCTCCTCGGCCTTGCCGGTCTCCTCGAGGTAGGCTTCTATCACTTCGGACAGGGAATCGAAGCGCTTCGCCTCCATGTCCGGGTGGGACTGGAGGGTGACGGGGGCGAAATCCTCGATCTTCCCGTCCCTGAGGTATGCGGTGGGCTCCGGCTCCTGGAGCACGCTCTTGACGATGCCCTCCATCGCCTCGTACATCTTCGCGACGGAGGCGTCGTCCACGTTCGATGCCGGGGTGGATTTGGAGATCCCCGCTCTGACGCACACCTCCTCGGCGTACTGACCTCCCAGGTTCACGGCTGTCGCCAGGGTCCTGACCGCATCCGCCTCGGACGATCTGAACGCCGCGAGGAAATCGGATTCCGCGGATTCGGTGGGGTCGAACCTGGACTTGGGCATGGCGTACGGTTCGCCGGGACGGGTCTTCCTGTCCCTGTAGGTCTTCTGCACGAGGCAGTTCTGGATGATGCCGTCCTTCAGCAGAAGGACGTTGCCTCCGCCGAACATCTCGAAGATCAGCCTGTAGTCGCCGTCGGATTTGGACAGCTCCATCTCCACGACCCTGTCGAACCCGACCTGCCTGACCTTCCCGATGCGGGCGTTGTCGATGTACTTCCTGAGGTAGGAGGCGAAGGTCGACGGCATGGTCGGCGTCTCGGGCTTCTTGGACGGGCAGTAGAGCCATTTCTTGTCCTCGAAGAGGAGTTCCTTCTTCCCCTGACCCTGGATGTTGAGCCTGAAAAGGACGTTGCCGGAGCCCCAGTGGTAGATCTTGTCCATGTGGGCGCCCTCGAGCGATGCGAGCTCCGTGACCACGGAGCGGACATCGAAGGAACTCATCTCTTTCTTCATGGACGTCCCAATCGCGGATGGATAGATAAGAGGTGCTCTTCAGAGCACGCGGAGACCGCAGACGACGATCTCCTCCCTGGAGAAGCTCGCTATCAGGGAGGACACCTTGGAGTCCACGTCCACGTCGGTCCGGTGGGCGAGGGCGTTGACGAATTCCACGACGATGGTCATCGCCGACCTCTCCTCCACGCTCTCGGGCTCGTTGGCCATCATCTCGATGAACATGAAGGTCGCGCCGGTGCATGCGTTCAACCTCAGGAGGGGCTCGTCGATGTCGGCGTACGTGTCGTTGACCGAGCCCGCGGTCCTGGCCCAATCCAGCACCGCCGCGTCCACCCTCGTGCGGACGTTCCAGTTCTCGTTGGCGATGCACAGGAGCTCCGCGATGCGCTTGGAGCGTTTGGAGAGATAGATCTCTATGCATAGGAGATAGGTCAGGAGGTCGATCTTGTCCGATGTCTCGGGGACGTGCTTGGGGGCCTGCTCCATGACCTCGCGGAGGGACATGAGGATGATGTCGGTGAAGATGGCCTCCTTGTTCCTGTAGATGTTGTACAGGCTGCCGTTGAGGATCCCGACCCTCTGGAGGATCTGACGGGTGGTGGTCTTCTCGTACCCCTGTTCGAGGAACAGCTTCATCGATTCCTCCAGGATCCTCCGACGGGTCTCCTCTGTCTTCCCGTACCGCTTCTTGGAGCGCATCTCTGTAACGATCGGCAGCGACATCTTCCCGGCCTTCCTCTCCCCTTTGCCGTTCTGGGATGCGTCGGTTGCTATATCATCCATTCTCTCGGGCCCCTCGAAACAGGGCATTTGTTTCGAACAGGGATTTGAGCGCGTTCAAAATACTTAAATATCGCCTGGATTTGAGCGCGTTCAAAGGTGAATCCGAATGTTCGAGAAATACTCTCAACATGTCCAGAAGCACCCCAAGACGATCATCGCCCTTTGGGTCGTCGTCCTGCTGGTCGCGCTGCCTTTCGCGGCGCAGGCCGACGACGTCCTGAACTACGACATGACCACCATGGGGGGACTGGATTCTGAATCTACTGACGGGCAGAAGCTCGTCAACCAGTACTTCGACGCTTCGCTGAGCACCGATACGGTGCTGGTGATCCCGTACGAGGACTCTACGAAACTCGCATCGATCGAGACATTCGTCGCGAGCGGTGCGCTCGAGAACGCCATGAAGGAGAAGTACGGTGAGAACAAGGTCACACTGTCCATCATGGGATCGTTCAACGCGGACGGTGCCCAGAACGGCGTCTACCTCGTCACCATCCAGTACAACGATGACAGCATCTCCGCCATCGACTCGGTCGGAAAGACGAGGGAAGCCGTCTCCAGCGCGCTGGATGCCGCAGGCGTCGACTTCAAGACCTACGTCACCGGAACCTCCGCCATCGCGTACGACACCCTCCAGGGCGCCAACGCCGATGTTCAGAGGATCGACCCGCTGTCCATCCTGCTGATCCTCGTGCTCCTGGGTCTGTTCTTCTGGACCCTCGTCACCGCCCTCGTGCCCCCGCTCGTCGTGGGTACCGCCTACGGTATCGTCCTGGCCCTGCTGTACGGTCTCGGCCAGATGTTCGACATCTTCTACATCACGAAGACGATCGTCCTGGTCTCCATGCTCGGAGCCGGATGCGATTACTCCGTGTTCATCATCGCGAGATACAGGGAGGAGCGCCTGTACGGCAACAAGGACAAGTCCGCCGCTCTGACCGAAGCGATCAAGTGGGCCGGGGAGTCCGTGTTCACGTCCGGTCTCGCGGTCATCATCGGATTCGCGGTCATGTCGCTGTGCACCTTCAGCCTGGTGTCCTCCATGGCCATCATCCTGGCCCTCGGTATCGTCATGGCGATGCTCGCGGCCCTCTCGCTCATACCCGCCGTCATCGCGCTCGTCGGGGACAAGGTCTTCTGGCCCAGGAAGATCGAGGACTACTCCGGTCAGAGCAAGATGCGCGGAGGCGTCTACGGCCGCATGGTCATGGCCTCCAGGAGATACTTCGGCTGGGCCGGCAAGTTCTCCACCAAGCACGCGGTCCCGATCGTCGTAGTGGCGATCCTCCTCACCGTCCCTCTGGGATACGTCGCACTGACATCCGAGGACTCCTTCGACATGATCAGCGTCATGCCGGATTCCGAAGGGAAGAGCGGAGTCGAGCAGATCACAGAAAACACCTACGGCGGGTACATGATGCCCACCTACGCGCTGATCGAGTTCGATCAGCCCATCGCCACGGTCACCGTGATGAACGGCGTCGGCATGCTCACATGGACCGAAGCCGGGCAGAAGTACATCGCATCCATCCAGTCCAACCTCGTCGGGGCATCCCTGATGGGAGGGGAAGCGGGAGCGCTGCAGAAGGCCGACGACAACATCGGAGTCGTCCTCGGACCCACCCCGTGGGCGTACCTGTACAGCATCGTCCAGGGCGTAGTATCCGAGAAGGCCCAGAAGACCCTCTACGAGCAGGCATACCAGTATGCCATAACCCAGGGCGGAGCATCGGAGGAGCTCGCCAAGGTCTACGCCACCGCTTACGCGGAGGAACACCTCGCCGAGTACGTCACCCCGTCGGTCATCAACCACGCCATCATAAGCGAAGCGGGACTCCCCGAGATGATCACCCTGCCCCTGTCCGAGTTCTTCGAGAACTATCAGGCATGGGACAAGGCCCCGACCGACTATCTCTCGACCTCTCTGCCCGTGACCATCGCCAGTCTGATCGACTACCAGGTCAACGTCGGCGCCGGACTCGTCTCCTACAGTGCCGAGAACCCCGATAAGACCGGCATGTACGCTCAGGTCATGATCATCGTCAAGGACGAGCCCATGTCGCAGAACTCCATGGACTCCGTCGGCAAGGCCAGGGGGGTCCTGACGCAGTTCGCTTCGGAGAACGACTGGGTCGCCGGAACGTGGGTCGTCGGTACCGCCGCCATCCTGTACGATATCTCCGATGTGGTCAACACCCAGTTCCACTGGATCGAGATCGGCGTCATCGTGCTGATCTACATCCTGCTGCTCTTCGTGCTCGGTGTGTACTTCACCCCGATCAGGTCCCTGGCGACCATCATGATGAGCGTCATCTGGACCCTCGGTGCGCTGCACCTCGTGTTCGGCACGGCGATGGGCGTGGACGTCATCTGGATCGTCCCGATCGTCCTGTTCGTCATCTGCCTCGGACTCGGAATGGACTACGATATCCTGCTGACCACCCGCATAAGGGAGGGCAAGCTCAAGGGCCTCTCCAACGACGAGGCCATCCAGAACGCCCTCTCCTGGTCCGGGTCCATCATCACGCTGTGCGGTCTCATCATGGGAGGAACGTTCCTGACCATGCTGAGCTCCGGATCCAGCATGCTGCAGGAGATCGGATTCGCCCTCGGCTTCGCCATCCTGATCGATGCTCTGTTCGTGGTGCCCTACGTGGTCCCCGCACTGATGCACCTGATGGGTGACTGGAGCTGGAAGGGTCCGAAGTTCCTCGAGGGCCGCAGGACCCCCGAGGGCTCCAAGGACGAGAAGACCGAGTGATCGGCATCAAACCGGATCGGGGTCCACGCCCCGATCCCCAAAACCCCTTCTTCTGGATGTCTGGGTTCCGTGGGACCTCGACGGCTTCGAGATAAGCTTTATGTATGATGTGACTTTACGCAGTCCTACAACTGCCGCCGTGGCTAAGGGGTATAGCGACGCCTTGGTAAGGCGTAGGTCGTGGGTTCGATTCCCATCGGCGGCTCCAT
>CAVDQR010000049.1:0-9260 GCA_963611065.1 Bacteroides ovatus | reverse complement strand
GGATACCCCCGATGCGCGCCGTTGTTCTGATGGGACCGCCCGGCGTCGGGAAGACGACCTCGGCCGAAGCCCTCGCCAGAGAGATGGGGTGGGGCGTCGTGGAGATGAACGCCTCAGACCAGAGGAAGGGTTCGGCGATAGAGGGTATCGCCGTCAGGGGTTCGCAGTTCAACACCTTCGATTCAGACGGCTCCTATCTCGACGCCGGGTCCGGGGGCAGGAAGCTCATCATCCTCGACGAGGCGGACAACTTCTTCGGCAACAACGACCGCGGGGCCATACCTGCGGTGAACGAGCTGATCTCGACGACGAAGCAGCCCGTGATCCTCATAGTCAACGATTTCTACGGTCTCAGCAGGAAGAGCAGCGCCATCAAGACCAAGACGCTCCAGATAACGTACAAGCGCCCCCAGGCGTCCACCATCGCCAAGGCCCTCTACAAGATAGCCGAGAACGAGGGCGTGGAGGTGGATCCGCAGGCGATGGAGACCATAGCGGAGAACGCTTCCGGCGACATGCGCGCGGCCATCCGCAACCTCGAATCCATGGCCATAGGCGAGGATTCGGTCACCGTCGACATGTCGGACAACCTGTCCCGCAGGGACTCCCGCACGGACCTGTTCGGGATGCTCTCGGCGGTGTTCAGGAGCAGGGACCCCATGAAGGCCAGGCGCGCCGTCATGGAGGTGGACGAGGAGCCCGCCACGAAGCTCCTGTGGATAGACGAGAACCTCCCGTCGGAGTACATCGATGCCGGGGACCTCGTCAGGGGGTACGACAAGCTCTCCCGCTCCGCCATATTCCTGGGAAGGGCCGGCAGGCGCCAGTACTACGGATTCTGGTCCTACGCGTCGGACCACATGTCCATCGGGCTGTCATCCGCGAAGATGACGGACAAGACCGGCAGGGACAGGATGAGGTTCCCCTCGTACATGACCAAGATGTCCCGCAGCAGGTCCGTCAGGGGGACGAAGTCGTCCCTCGAGATGAAGATCGCCATGTTCATGCACTGCACGGCCGGAAGGGCCGATTCCGATGTCATCCCGTATCTCTCGGAGATGGCCTCTTCTGATCCGAAGCTCAGGGCCGAGATAACAGCGGACCTGATGCTCGACGAGAACGAACTCGGATTCCTGATAGGGAAGAAGGCCGATTCCAAGGAGGTCAAGGCCGCCATAGCATCGGCGGAGGAGATCATCGAGGCCCGCAGGTCCGTGAGGAAGACGGTACCCGTCTCCGAACCTTCCCATATCGAACCGCCGATATCTGTTCCGGAGCCCGTCCCCGAAGCTACTCCCGCTCCTGTCGCTCCCGCGAAGCCCAAGGCCCAGCGCAGCCTGTTCGATTTCCGATCGGGACGATGCGCGGATTGATATGCCAGTACGGGATGGGACGTCACGATGGACCAGGGCTACCGCGATCTCCTGATAAAGCAGCAGTACAGGCTCTACAACGACCATTCGGCCGTGAAGCTCTGTCATTGGATGAAGGAGAGCATGCTCCACGAGAGGCACTGCTACAAGCAGGATTTCTACGGCATCCGCTCCCACCGCTGTCTGCAGATGACTCCGGCCATCAACGAGTGCAGCCACCGCTGCACCTTCTGCTGGAGGGTCCAGGAGCACGATTTCGAGGTCCGCGACTGGGCCGAGCCGAAGGAGATGCTGGACAACCTGATCGCGCAGCAGAGGAAGCTCGTTTCAGGTTTCAAGGGGGATCCCCGCTGCGACAGGAAGATGTTCGAGGAAGCGAACAATCCCGATCAGGTCGCGATATCGCTCGCAGGGGAGCCGATCACCTACCCGTACCTGTCGGATTTCCTGAAGGAATGCCACAGCCGCGGGATGACCACCTTCATGGTCACCAACGGGACCTACCCGGAGAGGCTGGAGGAGTTGGACGTCCTTCCGATGCAGCTCTACGTCACCGTCGCCGCTCCGAATCCGGAGGTGTACAGGAGGGTCTGCCGCCCGAAGATATCGGACGGATGGGAGCGCATCATGCGCACATTGGAGCTCCTGCCCTCTCTGGACACCCGCACCGTCATCCGCCATACGCTGGTGAAGAACGAGAACTTCGGATGGCTCGACGAGTACGCCGCATTGGACCGCATCGCCGATCCGGATCTGGTGGAACCGAAGGGATACGTGTTCGTCGGAGGCTCCCGTACGAGGCTCTCCATAGACTGCATGCCGTCCTTCGCAGAGATCAAGGACTTCTCCAGGCAGCTGGGCGACAGGATCGGGATGCAGATAATCAACGAGCGCGAGGACAGCCGCGTGGTGCTCCTCGGACAGCCCGGCATGGAGACCGACGTAAGGAAGCTGCACGGTCTCGAGCCGTACCGAGGCCGGAGTCCCGTGTTCTCAAGCGGCCCGTGCTTTCATCAAATAGGTATGATCGCCCGGCCCCATGATGCCGGAGCCGGGCTCGAAACGGTTTCTTCTGACTCCTGTCTCAGGAGGATCCGGTCTTCTTGGACCTCATGTACAGGACCGCCGCAACCAGCACGACGATCACGATCGCAACGGCCAATATGATCATCGCATCGTTGCTGCCTCCATCGCCGCTGTAGGAATCCTGCACGAGCAGGTACGAGGAGCATTCCTGAAGCGGCATCACGACGTATCCGTTCTTGACGACCGCCTTCCCCGTGTACTTCGCTTCACCCGTCGATTCGTTCACATGGTACACGGATATGTCGTCCCCATCCGAGAACAGGTCCTTCACGCAGTATTTGAACGAGGTGTTCGCGGGCATGTCTCCGGATGCGGAGAAGTCCAGGTAGAGGGTCTTCCCGTCCTTAGCGATGTCCTTCAGGTACTGCTTGTCCGGAAGATCCGTTGCCTGCACGAGCGGCACTATCCTGCCTTCGGAGGCCGAGTTTCCGGAGAGACACCACTGGTACGCCAGAACTCCGTCCTTGTCGAACACGTTCACGAACAGCACCTTGCCGCCGGCGATAAGGTCGTTGTCGATGACGGTCCTGAGCTTCGCATCGTCGTCCACGTCGAGTATCCAAGCGGCTATCCCCGACTTGCTGAAATCGGAGTACCCGGGAACATCTCCCGCAACGGTCTGGGCGAAGACGGGGGTTAGCGTGAGATCGCTCCTGACCTTGTAGTCCTCCTTCCAGAGGTTCCCGTCCGAGGTCAGCCATCCGCTGAACTCCCTGTGGGGATAGTAGTCGGTGGGGAACTGCGCCGTGGCCCCGTCGGCGACCTTGATCTCCTTCAGGATGCCGCCGTCCCTGTCCAGGAACGTCACGGTGTGTTCGCTGACGGAGGACGGATCGTTGTCCCTCCTCTCCTCTGCGATCCTGTCCTTCAGCGTCTTCTTCCCCGCATCGTCCAGCTTCAGGCTGTCCCCGACGAGGATGCTCGCCGGGATGTCGGGGTGTGCTTCGAAGGGATAGGTGTAGTAGGATCTGTCCCCGATATCCCAGGGGATATCGGATTCGTCCATCCCGGGAACGATCTTCAGGAAGCTCCCGGCCTGGGATACATCGGCCTTCCATTCGATCTCCTCCACATCGGAGTCCCTGTACTGATGGCTGGTCGAGCCGTCGATGGGGAACGTGGATGAGATCACGGCATCGACTGTGGTGCGGACCTTGACCGTCTGGTCGATGTCCTTCCCGTCGGCCGGAACGATGGTTATGGGTTCGTTGGGCTGGACGGACATCTCGATGCTCATCACGACCTTCTCGTCGATATCGCGCATCTGGTCGACGAGCTCCGGCTCGTCATGGGTGAAAACGATGTTGGCCCGGCCGTCGATGCCGAGCGTCACCGTGATCTCCGACGTCCAGTTCTTCACCGCGAAATCGCTGTCCGTCAGGATCTCGGAGCTGGATGTCACATAGAACGAGAGTTCAAGACCATCCGTCTTCAGCGTGTCGACGTCTCCGTTGTCGTCCGTATCGCTGACTGTCCCGGAGATGCTGAGACTGACGGATGCGACCGTGTCGCATGAAACGGTGTAGCCGTCCGTCGTCTTGTCGGTCACCTCCGCGATGGCCCATACCTTCGCGGAGAACCCGATATCCGTCAGGTCGCTCTGATACCCCAGGCCTCCGAGGATATCGTTCACCGCAGCTTCGATGGATGTGTAACCCATGCCCATCCCGGTCTCGTCGGCTAACAGCTCGTTTATCAGCTCGAGTACGTCGTCTTCGTCCATCTCGGCGCCGATGCCCCACGCATCGCCTGTCTCCTGGTTCACGATGGTGGCATCGGATCCGGGAGAGGAGCCGGCCATCGCGATCGTGATGCATGAGAGAAGCATCATCAGGCAAAGAGACGCCGCCAGAATCCTGTTTTTCAAAATGTGTCCTCCTGGTGGTGTATAACCGGTATGGAATCGGCGTGCGGCCTATAAAGAGCCTGTACAAGAATATACATTGTCGGACCGATAATCGGGTATCGGCCGCGCCCGGTACCGTCAGATTATGCCGCAACGCCGTCTTCGGGATCCTGGACGTAGAAAAGGGGAAGGACGGCCCCGGAGGGCCGTTCAAAGCGTTTCAGAAGTACCCGCGGTAGAACAGGTACGCGATCAGGATTATGTGCAGCACCAGGAAGACGTAGACGAGCTTGAACTTCGGCTTGAGCGTCTTGTGGTGCGCGAGCTTCATCCCGATGACCGCCCCCCAGGGCCCGAAGAGGGCCCCGAGGAGCAGGGTGGATTCTTTGGTGCGCCATTTCGAGTTCTTGGCCTTGTGCTTGTCCCATACGTACATCGCGAAGACGATGACGTTGATGACCAGGTAGATCGCCAGGAGGCCGATATGCATCGGATCAGAGCCTCGATACGAACTCGTCGACGGCGACGGGGAAACCGGCCTCGTTCATCTCGCAGCCTTTGGTGTTGAAGTACACCGCGTCGGGGATGCCGAGCTCCTCCGCGATCTTGTCGCGCTGAGCGTCTCCCTTCTCGCCGTTGTACATGCACTCGATGAACAGGTACAGCTTCTTCCCTGCCAGCGCGTCGCGGTTGGCCTCGAGGAACTCCTTGACCGGCTTGTACGGCTTTCCCGCATGGACGCCGGTGCCGAAGACGACGGTGTCGAAATCGGCGAGGTTGATCTTGGTGATCTGCTTGAGGTTGAATATGTCCGCGCCGAGCTGGCGGGCCATGTATTCTGCGACCTCTTTCGTGTGCTTCGTCATTCCGGTGGCGTAGATGATAGCCTTTCCCATCCTCTCAACTCCCTTTCAGAGCTTCTTGGCCAGCGCCTCGGCCTCTGCGAGGACGGCGGCGTTGTCCTTGGCGGGTCCGTTCGGACCCTCCCTGTAGTCGATGTTACCGATTACATCACACTTAAGGAATCCGCCCATGACGCCCTTGATGCCGTTGGCGATGTTGTCGGCGCCGGCTCCGGATCCGGAGGTGACGACGGTGACGACCTTCTTGCCGTCCCCGAGGTTGGAGACGAACTGTCCCTGCTCGTTCATGCCGACGAACCCGTAGAAGCGGTCCTCGAGCATCCTGTACTGGGAGCAGGCCTGTCCGAAGTAGTCGGGGGTGGCGAGGATGATGGATCCGCTCTGCCTCATGGAGTCGAGGATGGGCGTGATGTCGTCCTTCTGGACGCACTTGCCGGCCTTCTTGCAGGCCATGCAGGCCTGGCAGCCCTTGGCGGCGATCCCGTTGAGGTTGAAGACGTCGACCGTCTTCCCCTCGGCCTTCAGGGTCTCGACCATCTTGCCGACGATGGCCTGGCAGTTGCCGTTCTTCCTGGGCGATGCTATGATTGCTGTGACTTCCGACATGGTTTTACCCACGGGGTTGATTTGAATTTCAATATAAGTATTTGCCTACATAATGTTATTAAACGACCAAATGTTACCGACATCCGGAGGGAACGGAACGGAAGAGTACGCCTGCATGCTGGAACAAGTCAGAGCCAATCCGAACGTCAGATACGACTGCTGCATAGACGCGGCGATGTCGGTCATCGAGGGACGTTGGAAGTGCACCATACTGTGCCTGCTCTTCAAGGAGGGGCCCATGCGCTACGCCGAGCTCCAGCGCAGGATAGGGGAGATATCCTCGAGGATCCTGTCCAAGCAGCTCAAGGAGCTGGAGGAGGACGGCATGATCCTCCGCACCGTCGGTCCGGACCGCAAGATCAGTGTTACCTACTCCCTCTCGTCCAAGGGCATGTCCGTGCTGCCCGCCCTGGCCGCCCTGGCGGAATGGGGGGCCCGCTACCAGATGATGCAGGTCATCGTCCCGACGGACTCCGTATCCGAGAAGCTCCCCGCCGGCGCGGTCGCGGATTGATCCGTCCTTCTCCGATTCTTCCGACGCGGGATATATCAAGTCATCGCGATATCGCCCCGGGGACGGAACATGGCATACAGGCTGATCACGATAGATGAGGACAGGTCGAGGGAGCTGAGGGAGAGGTGCTCCAAACTGAACACCTTCTCCATGAAGGCGGACATCAACGGCGTCTGCATCACCCTATGCACCGAGAACCACGATTACATCGACATGTGGTCGGACAACTTCTACCACATGTCCGACGGCGTCCGCTCCCACGCCAGGATCTTCTGCCTGAACGATCCGGATACCGACCTCCACGCGGAATACGAGGTATCCACCCGCACCATGTTCCTGTTCAACTTCGATTACTACGGATGGGTGAAGAGCATCGCCCTCGGCATGGCTGGCAACATCCTCGAGGACGCCCACTCCGTATTCTCCGTCCACGGGGCCGCGTTGGACATAGACGGCGCCGGCGTGACGTTGATCGCCCCCTCCAAAACGGGGAAGACCACCCAGTCCTGGGGTCTGCTTCGCAACGAGCACGCCCATCTGATCACCGACGATTGGTATTTCGTCCAATTCGGCAACGGGAGGCCGTGGGTGGAGGGTTCCGAGAAGAACTGCTACATCGACGCCGACATCGGCGACGTGTGGAAGGAGTACGAGCCCCTGGTGAAGGACGTCAGGTTCGACAACAAGGGCAGGGGCATCGGGAACGTCCGCTGGGTCGCCGGATCCGATTCCGTGGTCAGGGGGACGCGCATGCGCTACGTGTTCCTGCTCAGGAGGGACCCCGCCTTCCCGGCAGGGGTGACCCCGATTTCGTGCGACGATGCGTTCGGATATCTCAAAGAGCACGACTTCTGCAACCCGCACCAGCTGCTCCGCGACGAGCCCCGCATGAAGCGCAGAGAGGAGTTCTTCCGCAGGTACCTGTCGCAGTGCGAGACCTTCATGGTCAACACCACCATGCCCGCCGTGGAGACGCAGAACGCCATCCGGGATGTCCTGAGGACGAGGTGTTCTCTATGATCGGGAAAGACAGGTCCCTCAAATCCCCCGGAGCGTCCGAGGTCAAGGACAGGTCGCTGGATGTCGCGAGGAAGATCAAGGACACCGTCGGTTCCTCCGCCAAGGTCCTGGATACCGGATTCAAGAAGGCCAGGGCGGACCGCATCGAGAAGCACCACGAGTATTCCGTCATGTGGATCTCGTTCTTCATCATCGTCATCTCCAGCGCGATCTTCTTCGCCATAGGGTTCTTCCTGCCCGGGGAATGGTCGCAGAAGGACTTCTTCTACAACATGGGATGCAACATCCTGGCGATGTTCATCGTGGTCCTGTGCCTGGACACCCTGGTGAACCGCAACAGGGACTCCCGTATCCAGAGGGACGAAGCGAGGAAGATCCTCAGATACCACCGCCTGACCAGCCCTGACATCGACATGTACCTGGTGAGGAAGAACATGGTCATCACCCCCGCGGGGAAGCCGATCCGCAAGTTCAGGATAGACTCGGAGTTCAGCGTCAGGGACATGAGGGACATGTACGGCGCATCCGAGCTCGTGTCCGATGTGGGGATCTCCAAGATCAGGAGGTACGCCCACTACCAGAGCGTTCTGAAGGACGATTTCGAGAAGCTCATCGGGAACGTGGACTTCATGTTCTATCCCGAGATCGCCGACGCCGCGATGAGGTACCTCAACGCCACCTCCTACGGGGAGGCGGCCCTGAACGCGGTCATAAGCTACGAGGACACCCGCGCCGGGACCAAGTCCATGAAGACCATGGTCACGGCCATGATGAAGGACGAGCCCGAGGACGGGAGGTTCGTCGACGCCAACCCGACCATGAAGAACATCTACCTGGTCCACCAGATGATCAGCGACCAGGAGAAGGCCGTGGGCGATTACATCAGGATGATCAAGGTCCTCCAGGAGCAGGATCCCAGCGGATACACCAAGAAGGACGACGAGTCCGATTACGAGTGACCGAACTCGAGGGGGATCGAGTAGGAGATCCGGAGCGAATCCTCCGTCACGTCGCATCCCAGGACGAGGATGCGCACGCCGTTCCCCGATGCCTTCTCCAGTTCGGCGGAGAAATCGGGATCGGTGACGTAGTTCGGTCCGAACCCCTTCATCCCGGGCATCTGGACCACGAACGCCACGCATGCGCCGTAACCCTCCACGACGCACCTCTGCAGCCCCTTCAGATGTTTCAGCCCCCTTTCCGTGGGTGCGTCCGGGAACCTGCAGAAGCGGTCGTGCTCCAGCGTCACCCCCTTCACCTCCACGTACGTGGTCCCCTCGTCGGATTCTATGAGGAAATCGAATCTGGAGTCGCCGTGGGTGGATTCCGGATGGATCCTCGGGTTCGATCCGAACAGACCGCTGGTCGGCGCCCATTCCGAGAACACCCTGTTCGGAGCCTGGGAGTCCATGTTGACCAGGAGGTCCCCCTTGCGGACGGCGATCAGGTCGTACCTGTACTTCCTCGATTGGTCCTTCGAATCCGAAAGGACCACCCTCGCTCCCGGGACCAGCAGCTCCCTGCAGCGCCCCGTGTTCTTCACATGGACCTTCGTCTCGATGCCGTCGAGCTTCACTACGGCCACGAACCTGTTGGGACGGGAGACGAACTCCGCCTCCTTCACGGATTGGTACCTCACGTCCCGGGTCAGGCGTCGGTAGTTATTATGTGTGGCTTCGGGATGCACGTGCATGGACGGATTCATGACGTACGAGAGGGTCAAGACGGCCGACGGCGAAGCCTACAGGGCCGTCAGCGACGACCCCTCGCCGGAATGGGTCCTCGTCCTCGATACGGAGACCACGGGCCTCAAAGGGGCTCCTAGGGACCTCGTCGTGGACGTCGGGATCTGCAAGGTCTCCCTGACCGACGGGACCGTCGAGGATCTCTACTCATCAGTCCTCGGCTACGACACGTCCGAATGGGACGACTATCTCCGCAACGCGTGGATC
>CAVDQR010000048.1:0-9394 GCA_963611065.1 Bacteroides ovatus | reverse complement strand
GTTCGTCGCCTTCGTCATAGAGGAAATGCGATCCCGCGGTGTCGGAGATCTCCTCCAGGATGTTGCACATGTTACGTATGATGTGACGGGCCTTCACTAATTCGATGATAAGCTCGTCCTTGGACAGCTTCTCCAACTCCTCCCATTCGCTTGCCATAACGGTATCGCCTTCAAATACGACCAATGGCGAAAGAGGATATCAAATGAAAGAGGAGATGCTCGGAATAGAGATGCGGCGGAGGACCTCCGCCGCTGAAGTGTTTATGCGATGCGCCTGACGGCCTCGTAAGGCGTCACGTGGAGGGCCTTCTCGGCCTCCTCCGCGGTCATCCCGGCGCCGAGGGCCACCGTCAGAGCGGCCTTCTCGTCCATCAGGTTCTCCGGTGCGTGCGTGTCCGAGTCGATGACCATGTCGGCCCCGACGGAACGCGCCACGTTCACGACGTGGCCGTTGGTGATGTTGTGCCCCATGCGGCCGGTGACCTCGATTATGACGCCGTTGTCCTTGGCGGCCTGGGCCTCCTCGACGGTCAGGAACCCGGGGTGCGCGAGCACATCGATGTCCGGGTTCTGCGCAGCGGCGAGGTTCGTTCCGGGAGCGACCGGCTCCGTGACGGTCTCCCCGTGGACGACGATCCACTGCGCCCCGTTCCTCCTGGCCATCTCGGCGACCTTGGCGATCTTGGACGGGGGAACGTGGGTGATCTCCACTCCCGGGATCACCTTGATGTAGTCCTCCACGAGCTCGACGGCCTTGGCGACGTTGGACGCCACGAACTCCACGTTCGTCATGTCCACGTGGTCGGTGATGGCGATGACGTCGTGACCGAGGACCATGGCCCTCCTCACGAGCTCGGCGGGGATCAGCTCCCCGTCGCTGAACACCGTGTGGGTGTGGAGGTCCGCCCTCATTGCGCCCTCTCCCACAGCTTCCTGTAGACCTCGGACATGGGCAGCCCGGTCTTCTCGATCGCCACCATGGTGTGGTAGATCAGGTCGGCCAGCTCCCAGGCCATCTCGTCCTCGTTCCTGTCCTTGATGGCGAGGACGAACTCACCGGCCTCCTCGATGACCTTCTTGCACATGCGGGTCTCGTCGTTGTACAGCTTGCAGGTGTAGCTCTCGTCCGAGGGGTTCTCGCGCCTGTCGATCAGGACCCTCCTGAGCTCGGGGATGATCGCCATGGTCTCCTCGTTGTCGCCGTAGATGACCTCGTCGAAGCAGGACGGCTTCCCGAGGTGGCAGGCGATGCCCCCGACCTGCTCCACCCTCGCCAGGAGGGTGTCGCCGTCGCAGTCGACCTGGAGGGACTTGATCTTCTGGAAGTGGCCGGACTCCTCGCCCTTCTTCCACATCTTCTGCCTGCTCCTGGACCAGAAGTGGGTGTACCCGGTCTCCTCCATGAGCCTGACGGCCTCCTCGTTGGCCCATGCGACCATGAGCACCTCGTTCGTGATGTAGTCCTGGACGACCACCGGGATCAGCCCCTTGTCGTCGTATTTCAAATCGGTCATCTGATCTCGATCCCCCTGTCCTTGAGGTACGCCTTGACCTCTCCGACGGTGCATTCGTTGTAATGGAAGATTGAAGCGGCCAGCGCGGCGGAGGCGCCGGTCTGGGAGAACACGTCGTAGATGTGCTCCATGCATCCGCATCCGCCGGATGCTATGACGGGGATGGACACCTCGTCGGCCACGGCCGCGGTGAACGGGATGTCGTATCCGGTCTTCACGCCGTCCGTGTCCATGGACGTCAGGAGGATCTCCCCCGCGCCCAGGTCCTCGACCCTCTTGGCCCATTCGACGGCGTCGATGCCGGTGCCGCGGGTCCCTCCGTGGGTGAACACCTCCCAGTGGTCCCCCACGCGCTTCCCGTCGATGGCGACCACGACGCACTGCCTCCCGAAGCTCTCGGCGCATTCGCCGATGATGGACGGGTCCTTGACCGCTGCCGAATTCACGGATACCTTGTCCGCTCCCGCGTTGAGCGCGTCCCTCATGTCGTCCAGGGACCTGATGCCCCCTCCGACGGTCAGCGGGACGAAGAGGTTGCTGGCCGTCTGGGAGACAATGTCGAGCATGGTCTGCCTCGTCTCCAGGGAGGCGGTGATGTCCAGGAACGTGATCTCGTCGGCTCCCTGCTTCTCGTACTCGGCGGCCATGGCCGGGGGCTCCCCGACCTCCTTGAGGCCTTTGAAATTGATCCCTTTGACGACCTTTCCGTTCTTCACGTCCAGGCAGGGGATGATCCTCTTCGTAAGCATACGCTCACCCTATGATCTCGCGGTCCTTGGTGCTCAGCTCGACGGATCTGGGCCTGACCGCTTGAGACAATGCCTTGCCGACGGCCTTGAACGACGCCTCCACGATGTGGTGCTCGTCGAATCCCCTGATCACGACGATGTGCAGGGTCATGCCGGCCGACATCGCGAAGCTCCTCATGAAGTGCGTGTACAGCGGGTCCGGGAGGTCCACGTCCGCGTAGGGGCGGTCCACCAGGTCCAGCGACGCCATGACCAGCGCATCGTCCATCGGGACCACGGCGGTGGCCATCCTCTCGATGGGTTGGTCGCCGATGGCCTCCCTCAGGGCCTTGCCGAGGGTGATGGCGCAGTCCTCGATGATGTGGTGGTCGTTGTCGCCGTCGGCCTTCATGGTCAGGTCGAACGACGCGTACCTGGCCAGGGTCTCGGTCATGTGCTTCAGGAACTGGATCCCGCTGTCGACCTGGAACCTGCCGGAACCGTCGACGTCCAGCGAGACGGAGATCTTCGTCTCCCTGGTGCTGCGCTCGATATCGGACTTCCTCGCGGTCATGATAAACATGCGAGGAATGGTCCCCTTGATATTAATGTCGCGCGCGGGTCAAGCGCTCCCGTCGACCGGGGACACGATGTTGATGCGCGGGCAGTCCATGCAGACCCCCAGCTCGCCGGTGTACCCCTCGAAGACGTACAGGGCGCGGAGCAGCCCGCTCTCCTTCACGAACGAGCAGATCATGCACAGCGACTCGGTGATGTCCGCCCCGGCGGCTATCCTGTCCGCCGTGTCCGCGATCATGGCGTAGAAATCGTCGCGGTAGGCGCTCTTGTCGATGAGCGTGTTCCCCCCGCGCATGCCCTTGATGTACTGGGAGACGGCCGCGCTGGTCACCCCGAACAGCTTCGCGACCTGCGTCTGCGTCATGCCGTGCCTGGTGACCAGCTCCTTCGCTATGGCTCCGCGGGCGGTGGGCAGTATGTGCGTGACGATGAGTTCGCAGGGCATCTTCATGTGATTCCCCTCATTAACGGGGTTGATGATAATAGTGCCGTCGGGCCTCCCACGGCGTTCCCCATTCCCACGGGCGGATCACTTCGGTGTACAGGGCCAATCCGACCACGGCGCCCTCCGCGCCGGCATCCGACAGGATCCTGGCGTCCCTCTCGGAGGTCACCCCTCCGGACGCGATTACCGGGTGCGGGCACGCTCCGATGAATCCGCGGGCCTGCGCCTCGTCGATGCCCTTCCTCTGACCCTCGACGTCCACGTTGGTGTTGAGGACCCCTGCCAGAGGCAGGTCGCGGATGACCTCGAACATCTCCTCCACGGTCATGGCGGCGGACTCCTGCCATCCCTTGATGGCGATCCTCCCGCCCTTCGTGTCCATGGACAGCACGATCCTCCCGGGATGCCTGTCCGCCATCTCGGCCAGCCAGTCCGGCTCCTTGACGGCCTTGGTCCCCAGGACCACGCGGTCGGCCCCGGCCGACACCAGCTCGTCGACCGTCTCGGTGGAGCGGATTCCCCCTCCGATCTCGGCGGGCACGCCGCATTCGTCGATGATGCGCTTGAAGACGGGGATGTTGCCCTCCTTCCCGAAGGCGGCATCGAGGTCCACCAGGTGCAGGTACTTCGCGCCCTTCGATATCCACATCTCCGCGACGGAGACCGGGTCGGGCATGACGATCTGCTGGCTTCCCGGCACCCCTCCGACCAGCTGGACCACCTGGTGGTCCATCACGTCGACTGCGGGGATCATCCTCATAGGACCGACTCCGCGAACGAGATGAAGTTCTCGAGCACCTTCCTCCCGGAGGCGCTGCTCTTCTCGGGATGGAACTGCGTGCCGTAGGTGTTGGCCTTGCGGAAGAAGGACGGCACGGGATTCCCCTCGTAGCTGGTGGTCCCGACGCAGATGTCCTCGTCGGGGCTGCCGTAGTACGAGTGGACGAAATAGAAGTGGGGATCGGCGACGCCGTCCATCAGGGGGTCGTCGGAATCGACGGTGTTCCAGCCCATGTGCGGGACGATGCGCCCCTTCAGGGGAACGACGGACCCCTTGTAGAACCCGAGTCCGGGGGTCGACCCCTCGGCGCTCCTCTCGAAGAGGATCTGCATGCCGATGCATATCCCCAGGGCGGGCGTCCCGGAGGCGAGCTTCTCGCAGATGTCGTCCCTGTAGGGATGGAGCTTCTCCATGGTCCTGTCGAACGCCCCGACGCCGGGGAACACGATGCACTCCGCATCCAGGGCGTCCTTCATGTCGCTGACGACCCTGACGTTCGCGCCGCAGTTCTCCAGCGAGCGCCTGATCGAATAGAGGTTGCCCACCCCGTAATCCGTGATGGTGATGTTCAGCGGCATCCGGAGATCACCTCTTCCATCCTGTCGAGAAGGAGGGCGTTGAGCTCCGGGGTGCCGACGGTGGGCCTTACGCAGTTCTCGGTCCTGCGCTTGGCGCCGAAGTCCCTGATCAGGATGCCCTTCTCCTTCAGACCGTCCACCAGGACCTTGTGGTCTATGGGGGAGCGGGCGAGGATGAAGTTGGAATCGGACGGGAAGGGCTCGAACCCGAGCCTCCTCAGTCCCTTCTCGAGGACCGGGCGCTGCTCCTGCACCATGCGGACGCTGCGCTCGACGAAGGATTGATCCTCCACGGCGGCGACCGCCGCACCCTCGCTGATCGCGTTGAGCGAGTAGGGGATCTTCACGCACATCATCATCTCCGACAGTTTCGGATTCGAGGCCATGTATCCGACGCGGAGCGCCGCCATGGCGTACGCCTTGGAGAAGGTCCTGGTGACGATGAGGTTGTCGAACTCCCCGACCTTGGAGATCATCCCGTCGCCGGAGTACTCGGCGTAAGCCTCGTCGAGGACGACGATGCCGTCGAACCTCGCTATGAGGTCCTCCACGTCCTTCTGCCTGAAGCAGTTCCCGGTGGGGTTGTTGGGGGACGGGACGATGGTGAGCTTGGCGTGCGTCCTCACGAGGGCGTCCACATCCAGCTGGTAGTCGTCGGTCAGGTCGACCATGATGGCCTTCCCGCCGTTGCACTTGACGAAATAGTCGTACAGGGAGTACGAGGGGACGGGGACGGCGGTGTCGTCGCCCCAGTTGGTGAACGTCTTGAAGATGACGTCGATCATCTCGTCGGACCCGTTGCCGGCGATGATGTTGTCCGCATCGAGATTGTACAATCTCCCGAGGGCCTCCCTCAGGTTGCCGGAGTAGGTGTCCGGGTAGCCGTTGAGGTCCCACGTGTGGGTGCGCAGGTATTCTGCGGCCGCGGGGTTGGATCCGAGGACGTTTGTGTTGGTGTCCAGACGGATCTCGCCGTGGAGCTTCGGGTTGTAGTATTTGACGAAGTCCCTGGCGGTCTCCCTCATGATGCTCCTGTCGTCGGACATCGGTTCACCAGCCTTTCGATCTCCGTGGTGAGGATGCCCTTGGCGCCGATCTTCCTGAGTTCGGAGATGGTGCGGAACGCGTCCCTGGCCTCGATGACCGCGTGCAGGGCGACGTATCCCTGGTTCCCGGCGATCTCCAGGACCGTGGGGCCCTCCAGACCGGGGATGATGGCCTCCGCGTCGGCGATGCGGTCCCTGGGGACGTTGGCCATCAGGTACTTCTTGGACTCGGCGTTGATGACGCTGTCTATGGAATCGACGAGTTCCTGGATCTCGGGCCCGCACCTCTCGAGGGCGGACTCGCTGGTGAAGACGCAGGCCTGGGAATCGATGATCCTGCCGGCCTCCGTCATCCTGTTCATCTTGAGCGTGGACCCGGTGGACACGAGGTCTACGATGTAATCCGCTATCCCGAGGTAGGGCATGACCTCCGCGGCCCCGGTGACGACGATGATGTTGACGTCCTTCCCCAGGGACTCGAAGTAGCGCCTGGCGATGTTGGGGTAGGAGGTGGCGATGCGCGCCCCGTCCTTTATCTGGGATGCGTCCGTTATTCCGCTCTTCTCGGGGACGGCGACGGCCATGTGGCAGTATCCGAACCTCAGCGGGAGCTTCTCCACGACGGAGACGCCCGCCTCGGCGACCTGGTCCTGTCCGGTTATGCCGAGGTCTATCGCCCCTTTGGCTATGAACTCGGGTATGTCCTGGGCCCTGACGAACAGGACCTCGACGTCCTGGTTCCTGGCCTTGATGTAGAGCTTCCTGCCGATCTCCTCCCCCAGATCGAGGCCGGCCTTCGTCAGGAGCTCTATCGTCCTCTCGTTGAGACGTCCTTTGTTGGGAATCCCGAATTTGAGCGTCATATTGTCCACTGGCGGTTCGCATCGAATCGGCATAGATAACCGTTACCCTGTATAGCGCGAGGCCTGGGTCCGCCCGGACCCGGGCGTCTCCGCCCGCCTCCCCGGACGGCTCTAACGTCTGCCCATCGAAGAGGGACAACCCTTATAGCTGGACCGTATTGGACATCCCATGCCCAAGATAGCGATCATCGGAGGCACGGGCATCTACAACCCGGATACCTTCGAGACAATCGAGGAGGTGTTCCCCGACACCCCCTACGGAAAACCCTCCGACCCCATCCTAATCGGGAAGATCAACGGCGTCGAGGTCGCTTTCCTCTACCGCCACGGCAAGGAGCACCAGCACCCCCCGTCCTCGGTCCCCTACAGGGCCAACATGTGGGCGCTGAAGGAGCTCGGATGCAAGTACGTGATCTCGGCCTGCGCCGTCGGATCCCTCCAGGAGGACTACGCCCCCGGGGACCTCGTCATCGCGGACCAGTTCATCGACTTCACCAAGAAGAGGGAGTACACCTACTTCATGGACAAGACCGTCCACATCTCCATCCCCGACCCGTTCTGCCCGCACCTGAACTCGATCTTCGAGGGCGTCGCCAAGGACATGGGGATCAAGTACCACATGGGAGGGACCTACCTGTGCATCGAGGGGCCGAGGTTCTCCACCAGGGCCGAGAGCAGCATGTTCAGGCACTTCGCGGACATCATCGGGATGACCGTCGTGCCGGAGTGCCAGCTCGCCAGGGAACTGGGCATGTGCTACTGCAGCCTCGCCACCATCACCGACTACGACGTGTGGAAGGACGAGCCCGTGGACATCAACATGGTCAGCAAGACCATGTCCGAGTGCCTGGACAAGGTGCTCAGGCTCCTGGAGCTGGGTCTGCCGAAGATCAAGGACTCCTGCAAGTCGTGCGTCAAGGCCGCCAAGGACTGCGGCGCGCTCTGATTTTATAAACGGCTGGGCCGAGCCCAGCCTTTTTTGATGTTTTCAGCTCTCCCAGACCTGGTGCCTTCCGGCGTCCGAGTCCATGCGGAGCTCCTTCTCCATCCTCTTCTTCGAGAACAGGACGGAATCCATGAATGCGACCCAGCAGACCTCCACCACGATGGATGCCGCGATGGCGACCATGGCGTACGGCGTCTGAGGCCCCATCACGGCGACGCACAGCGCGATGGCGATCCCCTTGTTCTTGTACGAGATCATGAGGATGTCCGTGACCCTCTGGGACCAGGGGATGCCGACCTTCCTCTCCACCGCCTCCGTACCCAATCCGAGGCCTATGTCCCTCAGGGCGGCGATCACCATGAACACCGCCAGGACGGTCACCCCGGCGGAGCCGAAGTTGGTGGAACCGACGGAGAGCCAGACGAGGAAGGCGATGATGCAGTTCAGGACCACGGCCATGACCGTCTTGTCGATCTTCACCTTGGTGAAGAGCCTCGAGAGCACCAGCGGGACGCCGATGAGCTCCACGACGGTGATCGCGACGGTCGTCATGTCGACGGTCTCCCCGAGGGTGATCCACACGATGAACGGGATCCAGAGCAGAGCGACCACGTACACGACGATGGTCGACCTGAGCGCGTGCTCCAGGTCGCCGCGGAGGATCAGCGATAGCGGTCCGACGGAGCCGGCGAAGGGCGTCGCGGCCAGGAACACCAATCCGGGGGCGTACTGCGAGTAGCCGTCCACATCCTTCAGGATGAAGTATGCGACCAGGGGGATCGTGGATGCGACCACGAGGCCCAGGATGATGGCCCTCGCCACGGATTTGGCGTTCGTGACGGGATTCAGGTCCCTGTACGGTATCCTCGAGAGGGTGACCGTGAGCATGCACGCCAGCAGGAGGATGGTGATGTTGCTGCGCAGACCGCTGTTGTTCGCCAGGAAATCCGGGTACCAGCCCGTGATGTACTCGTTGGTGACCAGGGAGATCACCACGGCGGCGCCCATCATGAAGGCGGTGCTGCTAAGGAGTTTCACAATCGTTCTCATTGTGATTCGGATGCCCAGGTCGTATTTTAATATTGAGAATCGAGAAAAATTTATCGACTATCGTTAAACGACTCCTCGTCGTCCTCCACGTACTCGAGGATGTCCCCGGGCTGGCATTGCAACGCCCGGCATATCCCGTTGAGGGTGGAGAACCTGATGGCGCAGATCTTCCCGGTCTTGATGTTCGAGAGGTTGACGTTGCTTATCCCGACCATCTCCGCCAGCTGGTTGAGCGTGACCTTCCGGTCCGCCATCATCCTGTCCAGCCTGAGTATTATCGCCATGGTATCACAGGGTATGGTCGGACTCGTCCTGCAGGACGGCCCCGTAGCGTATCATCAGTGCGAACATGAAGAGCACGACTGCGAGGAGCAGGCACCCGAAGAACATGAACGCGGCTCCCGCCGGTCCCCTGCCGCCGATCAATTCCAATATAGCCAGCAGGACGGCACCGACGATGTACATCCTGGAGAGCATGGTCATCCTCGAGGTGTTCAGTTCGGTGAAGGGACTGTGCTCGTCCCTCACGGAGACCATGACGCGATGCGTCATGAACACGGTGACGAGGGCCAGGACGAAGATCGAGAGCAGCTCGAGGTACGAGCCCGCCACCTCCCCGACCGGGTCGGAGCCGACGGACATGCCGATGCAGGACCCGAGGATGTCGGAGAACGCGTCGGAGAAGAGCGAACCGATCCCCAGGATCAGGAGGCCGAGTATGATGATGCCTATGATCGCCGTGCCGGCGAGCATCACGCCCGAACCGTACTGACAGACCTTCTTCAAGGTGTGGAGATCGCCCTTCATCGGCAATGGGAGAGGGATATGCGTAATGAACCTGTCGGGAAACGCATCCATCCCCTT
>CAVDQR010000047.1:0-9448 GCA_963611065.1 Bacteroides ovatus | reverse complement strand
GTACAACAATCAACACGATGTCGAGATACTTAGGAGTCTGCGCATGAATGCGATGGCAGAACTGGCAGACTCATTCGGACCGACCAATGACCCATTCCAAGCCTCGATAATAACAAGAGAGGCTATGCAGGAAATCATCCTGTACGCCATAGACAAGGCAGGCTTCTCGGACAATGTAATCTTCCATGGAGGAACCTGCCTTCGCATCCTACACGGACTGGATAGATTCTCCGAGGATCTAGATTTCAATCTGAGGGAGACAGATTCCGACCTCGATACCGATAGTATGGTCTCAGCCATTTCCGAAGAACTTGAAGCGGCAGGCCTTGAAAACTACACCAAAATAAGACCGGGCATAGGAGTGAAACCCATATTCTCGGCCAAATTCAACACCAATCTCAAGAACGCCCTCATTACCGCGGGGTTCAATGAGAAAATCACAAAGATGGCACACTCTCGGGAGAATCTGACGGTCAAACTGGATATCGACATGAGACCTCCGAAACAAATCAATGATGTGATTGTCGAAAAGAAAGGGCCATTGGAGTATCAGGTCAGGGCAGAACCTCTCCCGACCCTTTTCGCTGGAAAAACCGCCGCAGTACTGTGCCGCCAATGGAAGGATCGCATAAAGGGGCGCGACTTCTATGACTTCAGATGGTATGTCCAAAACAAGATTCCTCTCAATATGGACTACCTTCGGTCGAACTTAGATCTGAAATGCACCCAGGATGTCGAAATCACTCCTGAAAGCCTCGTTCAACTATTGGATCAAAGATTCGATAGCATCGACTGGACAGATGCAAAAATGGACCTGCTATCATTCGTGAAATTCGAACAGATAGGTTCCTGGAACCCAGAATCGTTCAAGAAACTAGCCAGAGAAATCGTATTTGAGAAATATTGATAGGGGCGGGTATCCCCGCCCCTTTTGGAGTTTAAGCTTCAGTCCGCGAGGGCGGCGTCGTACTCGCCGGCCCTGACAGCGGCCTGGAAGTCCTTGGGGTTCTTCCCGTCGAGGGTCACTCCCATGGCGACGCAGGTTCCTGCGACCTCCATGGCCCTGGCCTTCATCGTGGCGCCCAGGAGATCCTCGCCCTTCATGTCGACGATCTTCCTGATCTGCTCGATGGTCAGGTTCCCGACCTTCTCGGCCTTGGCGTTGTGAGCCCCGGACTCGACGCCCAGCTCGCCCTTGATCAGAGCGGACATGGGAGGGGTTCCGACTTTGACGTCGAAGGTCTTGTCGTCGTTGATGAGGATCTTCACAGGGACCTTCATGCCGTCGTAGGCCTTCGTCTTCTCGTTGATCTTCGCAATGACCTGGCCGATGTTCACGCCCTTCGGTCCCAGTGCGGGACCGAGAGGGGGACCTGCGGAGGCCCTGCCCCCGTCAACCAATGCCTCAACAGTATCTACCATTGTTCATCTCTCCTTTTCGATTATCCGCACGCTGTCTCCTTTGACAGTGACGGGTATGGGGACCATGGCCTCGATGAGCTCGACCGTGATCTCCTCCTTGGCCTGGTCTATCTGCTGGACCCTGGCCTTCTCGCCCTTGAACGGACCGTTCACGAGCTCGACTATGTCACCCTCGACAATTCCGACGACGGCCGATACCGGCACGAGGTACGGACTGATCTCCTCGATGGAGATCTCCCCGTTGGTCTCGCTGTTCCTGTCGGCGTTGTTGCTGCGGGATTTCTTCTCGTCCTTGACGAAGCTCCTCGCCTTCTTGATGTCGCGGGTCTCGTCGTTCAGACGGTTGGTGTTCATCCCTTCGACGAACACGTAACCCCTGAGCCCTGCGGGGCTCAGGATGGCATAGACATCCTTCTCGGTCGCACCGGACTTGGCCTTCGCGTTGGACTTCTCGTAGAGGGCCTGCGCGACCGCCTTCTCCTGGTCGATCTGAGTCTTGAGGATCATGATGGACTGCGACGCCACGGCCATGAACGAGATCGAGCTCGTTATGCCGTCGTCCGCGGTCACTGTGACTTCGACGGTGTCCCCGTACCTGGCGCCTCTGGGGCATTCCACGGCCAGTTTCAGCTGCTTCGCGCTGCTGCCGGGTGCGTCGATGGTTATGTCCGAGGAGCTGCGGTAGCTTCCCCAGATCTCTTCGTTGGACGCGTCGCAGAGCGTCACGTCCCAATCGGGCGCGCTGGAGTCGGGACCCGTCGTGATGGAGAACGAGATCTTCACTTCGGTTCCGTCGCTCGCCACGGAGAACGGCCATTCGGCCTTGGATCCGGCGTGCACCTTCTGGAGCATGCCGTCGCCTGTGATCGATGCCATGGCTATCCACTCAGAAATATGTGGGCAGGACGGTCATGAGCCACCAGATGGCGAAGCCTACGGCTCCGATCAGGATGATACCGATTCCGGTGATGTACAGCGTCTTGGTGTACTCTTCCCTGGAGGGCGTGTGCGCCATTTTCAGGATTCTGCCGTACCTCCCCTTCCCAAAGCCTTTGGCCTTGGTCTCGAACTCATCCTGGAGGTCGTATGCCATGGACTCTTCGTCTGCCATTGTATCGTTCTCCCCCGCATCGCGGGCCGTCCTCGTTACCACTGGAGGGTAACAAGTCAAGGATGCCCTCTATCAATGCCCTTATTATATACCTTTCGCAGACTCGGAAAACTGCGGGATGGATGTACTGGCACTGGTCCCGGAACCGCATCCGGCGCTGTCCGGGAACCCCCGCGAAGGCCTGAAAAACGGACCATTGAAGCTTTTTATATGAGTTGCTAGTACGGTCGGTATATACCCTAGGGGGCCACAGCATGGAAGAAGAAGTGCTTTGTAATGTTGAACTCGTCAAAGAGAACAATGATTTCGTGATCAAGATCCAGAGCGATCTCGGCGGAATCAGGGAATACAGGTCGTCCAGTTTCGAAGAGGTTCTGGAGCAGCTGATGCAGGACCTGCAGGAAGAGTTCGAGTCCCTCTGATCGGAGTGATCGATATGGCAGCAGACAAGATCAAACAGGTTACAGACGTCCTTGACATGCTCGCCGAGGACACTTCCATCCCCAGGAACATCAGGAAGGGCGCCACCGACGCCAAGGCCCGTCTCCTCGACACCAAGGAGGCCATGGATGTCCGCGCCACCGGCGCGATCGTCATCCTCGACGACCTGGCGAACGACCCCAACATCCCCCTGCACGGCAGGACCATCATCTGGAACGTCATCAGCCAGCTCGAGGTCCTGAGCCAGCAGAAGTGACCCTCTGAAATCATCGTCCGACCGGACGGCGCTCCCGCGTCGCCCGGCGGACATACCTTCAACAATTCTGTTCCGGGAATCCCGGATCGTTGGTATAGCACGGCCCGGCCGTAGCCGGACCGCATTTGAGAAAAGGATCAGCGGCGCTGTTCGGCGACGATGTCCAGGAAGTTCTGGAATATCTCCGGGCCGTGCTCGGTGTTCTCCACCTCGGGGTGGAACTGGACGGCGTAGATCGGCCTGTCCTTGCACCTGACCGCCTCGTGGGGGCAGGACACGGACGAAGCCGTGACCTCGAAGTTGTCCGGGACGACCTTGACCTCGTCGTTGTGGGAGGCCCACACCTGGAAAGAATCGGGGAGGCCCCTGAACAGGTCGTCGTGGGATTTCACGTCGAGCTGCACGCCTCCGAACTCCGGGACGGTCCCGGGTCCGAGCTGTCCGCCGAAGTGCTCGCAGATGAACTGCATCCCGGCGCAGATCCCGAAGATCGGGAAGTCGGCCTTGTCGAGGTACTCGCCGTTGTTTCCCATGCGGGAGGTGTCGCAGGCCACGTTGGGGGCCCCTCCGGACAGGATGAGGCCGTCGACGTCCTTGATCTCCTCGAAGGGCGTGGTGTTGGGGACGATCTTCGTATCGACCTTGAGGTACCTCAGGACGCGCCACTCGCGGTGGGTCCACTGACCTCCGTTGTCGACGACATAGACTTTCATGCGTGCGGAACAGCGGGGCCGTATATTTAATGCGGTCCTCGAAAAACGGATTTATCGACCTCGACGCATCGGGGGTGCATGGTCATCGAATTCGAGAACAAGAAGTACCTGAAGCTGAAGAGGGTGGACAACGAGGAGTTCTCCGACATCGTGAACGGGATCGTCCCCCAATCGGAGAGGATCCTGGAGACGTTCAAGGCCGGTCGCGACGGGGTCGTGTTCACCGACAAGAGGCTGATCGCCATCAACATCCAGGGGATCACCGGGAAGCAGAAAACGATCACCACGGTCCCGTACTCCAAGATCTCCGCCTTCGCGGTGGATACCCCCGCGGTGATCGACATAGACAGCTCGCTCACCGTCTGGGTCAGTGGGCTCGGGCAGTTCACCTTCGAGTTCTCCGCCAAGGCCGACGTCGGCGCCATATGCCGCTGCATCAACGGCTGCGACTGAAACACATGATGGGGGAGGGGACGCCTCCCCCGGTTTATGAGAAATCACTCCCACTCGATGGTCGCGGGAGGCTTGTCGGTGATGTCGTACACGACGCGGTTCACCGAGTCCTTCATGGTGTTGGTGATGCGCTTGGACATCGTCTCCAGCACCTCGAGGGGTATGCGGGAGCAGGTGGCGGTCATCCCGTCCACTGATGCGACCGCGCGGATGGCGATCGTCCTGCCGTAGGCCCTGCGGTCACCCTGGACGCCGACCGATTTGGACGGGAGGAGGACGGCGAAGTACTGCCAGGGCAGCTCCATCTTCCCTTCGGAAGCGGCCTTCCTGATCTCGTCCTCGACGATGAAGCACGCCTCCCTGACGATGGCGATGCCCTCGGGATCGACCTCCCCCAGGCACCTGACGGCCAGTGCGGGTCCGGGGAACGGCTGCCTCTCGGACGCCTTGACGCCCAGCTTCCTGGCGACGTCCCTGACCTCGTCCTTGTACAGGTCCCTGAGGGGCTCGACGAGCGTCATGCCGAGGTCCTTGGGGAGACCTCCGACGTTGTGGTGGGACTTGATCGTGTCCCTGACACCGTCCCCGCTCTCGATCCAGTCGGGAGCGATGGTGCCCTGCACGAGGTACTCGGCGCCGAAGTTCTTGGCCTCCCTCTCGAAGACCCTGATGAACTTCTCGCCGATGATCTTCCTCTTCCTCTCGGGGTCGGAGACGCCCTTGAGGGCCTCGAAGAACTCCGGTCCGGCGTCCGCGATCCTGTAGTTGATGCCCATGTCCTTGAGCATCCCCTCGACCTCGTCGGTCTCGCCCTTCCTCATGAGCCCGTTGTCCACGTAGACCGCGAGCAGCCTGTCCCCGATCGCCTTGCTGGCGAGCGTGGCGGCGACCATGCTGTCGACCCCTCCGGAGCAGGCGATGATCGCCTTCCCGGGGATCTTCTGTTTCAGATCCTCTATAGTATCAGTGATGAATTCGTCAGCACCCAGCATCCTGAACCACCTTCTCCGAATCCGCGACGACCTTGTCGGCCTGCTCCTTCCTGTAGGAGCGGAGGGCCTCGGCCACAGCCGGATCGTTGTTCGCGATGATCTCGCATGCGAGTATCGCGGCGTTGTCCCCACGGTCCAATCCGACGCACGCCACCGGGATTCCGGGGGGCATCTGCACGATGGACAGGATGGCATCCAGGTTCAGCGCGCCACTGACGGGCACGCCGATCACGGGCTTGATCGTGAAGGATGCCACGACCCCGGGGAGCGCGGCGGACAGCCCCGCTATCGCGATGAACGCGTCCGCATCGCTGGACTTCACCAGCTCCTCGACCCTCGCGGGCGTCCTGTGGGCCGATGCGACCGCGATGTCGTACGCGACGCCCAGCTTCTTCAGGATGCCCGTGGCCTTCTCGGCGACCGGGAGGTCGCTCTTGCTCCCGAGAATAATGGAGACCTTTGACATCGTGCTCCGCCAGTCCATCGGTGATTATAATCCCTTGGACGCGCGGGAGAACCTGGCAGAAATGGGGAATGGGGTTTGTGTAAGGCGTTTCTCCGGCATCGCCGGGCGATCAGCTCTTGAGAACGACGACCAGGAAGATGCCGACGGCGATCAGTGCGCCGATGACGATTCCGAGAAGGTCGATGATCGCATTGTAGACGACGTCCCAGGCGTTGACCTCGGTGAAGGGGGAGATCCCGCTGTTACCAACGAGGTAGGCCCAGACGATGCCCAGAACGAGTCCGATGATGGCCATCGCCACTCCGGCCGCCCTGCTCTTTCCAGAGCCGAAGTAGGCGGAGAAGATGCCCGCCACCAGCATGACCAGGGCGAACGCGAAGACCACAAGGGTCAGAAAGGACATTAGATCCATTTTGTGCCTCCGATTGATTATCGACCCCTTTTCCAGGGGTACTACGGCTACCGCAACAGAATCATCACTATTTAAGGTAATAGGGAAGCCTCCGACACCCAGGCTCCGGGGATCTTACACCCCCGATTCCGAACATCCATGTATCTTGCGACCAAGGCGTTAAGAGCGGAGCGACCGATTCGCCACGGACTGCTGGATGCCCAATCCGGAAGTTGCTTGGAGACGCATATTGGATGATATATCCAAAAACAGTATGTTTCCAGCAATACTTTTAACGATGCTTGAACGTATTTTTGGTTAAACTATATGAATAATCTCCAAATCATTAAATATGGGTTAGATGTTGGAGTGACAGAAATCGTTTTTGTCCGAACAACGCTGAGTGTGTGGTATGGAAGTTCTTGGAGCTGTTGAGGAGATCACCTGCGATGGCAGGATAATCGTCCGCTGCACCACCCTTCCAGACATAGGCGACGCGGTGTTCTGCGACGGCGAGAGGCTCGGCACGGTTGGACGCGTATTCGGACCGGTGGACAGTCCGTACGCATCGGTCAATCCGTTCCAGGGTGCGGTCGCAGACAAGGGCGGCATGACGTTCTTCAAGGGGAGAAAGCGCGATGCCAAAGACAAGAGAAGGAACAGAAGAAATCGAGGTCTGCCCCGAGTGCGGCAGCCATCACCTCGTCCGCGACTACGAGCGCGGGGAGCTTCTCTGCGAGGACTGCGGTCTGGTCCTCGACGATCAGTTCATCGATCAGGGTCCCGAATGGAGGGCCTTCGATGTGGAGCAGGGCGAGAAACGCGCCCGCACAGGTGCTCCGATGACCTACACCATCCACGACAAGGGTCTCTCGACCGAGATCTCGTGGAAGAACAAGGACAGCTACGGGAAGAGCATCCCCACCAGGAACCGCGCCCAGCTGTACAGGCTCAGGAAGTGGCAGAGGAGGATCCGTGTCTCCAACGCCACCGAGAGGAACCTCGCGTTCGCGCTGTCCGAACTGGACAGGATGGCCTCCGCCATGGGACTGCCCAGGAACGTCAGGGAGACGGCCGCCATGATCTACAGGAAAGCGGTCAACAAGAACCTGATCAGAGGGAGGTCCATCGAGGGTGTCGTCGCAGCCTCGCTGTACGCCGCGTGCAGGCAGTGCGGTGTGCCCAGGACCCTCGACGAGGTCGCCAACTCCAGCCGCGTAGGCAGGAAGGAGATCGGCAGGACGTACAGGTTCATGACCCGCGAGCTGAAGCTCAAGCTGATGCCCACGAAGCCCCAGGACTACGTCCAGAGGTTCTGCTCCGAACTCAAGCTGAGCGGAGAGGTCCAGTCCAAGGCGGCCGAGATCCTCAAGGACGCGTCCGAGAAGGAGCTGACGTCCGGAAGGGGCCCCACGGGAGTGGCGGCCGCGGCGATCTACATCTCCTCGATCCTGTGCAACGAGCGCAGGACCCAGAGGGAGGTCGCCGATGTGGCGGGAGTGACCGAGGTCACCATCAGGAACCGCTACAAGGAACTCACCGAGAAGCTCGGCATCGAGATCCAACTCTGAACGGGAGGGCCCTCCTACCCCGGGAGGGTACCTCCATACTTTTTATCCGCGCGATGCCTGCCATCGCTCATGCCCGAAGAGAACCAGCGTCCCAGCCGTCACATTTGCCTCACGCGCAGAGCCCCCATGGGGATCTCGTCGGATCCGGAGCTGGAGATGTTCCAGGCCCTCGCCGACCCCGACGTGATGACGATGGTGCGCAACCTGGCCCGGAAGGAGGTCAGGTCGCCTTTCCCGGACGGCCTGTTCGGCATGGATGCGGCGAGGACCAACGCCGCCATAAGGAGGATGAGGGACGGCGGGCTGATATCGTCCCGCAGGGACGGGAACGACCACGTGTACTTCCTGAACCGCCCCAGATTCAAGGACCTGGCTCATTTCATCGAGAGCCTGGATTCGGAGCCCGAGAAGGCCCGATCGCTGCTTCGATCTCTTCTTCTTGGGTGCGGGGGTCGTCCCGGACTTCACGTTGCCGGGCCTGAGCCACTCGAACTGCAGATAGTGGACGGTGTTCCTGCGGACCAGGCCGAAGAGGATCTCCTTCTTCACGCCGGTCGACAGACGGACGGTCTTCGATATCTCCGGCCAGGCGCGGAGGTTCTCCTCCGTCACGGCATGGACGAGATAACGCGCATGGATGTCGTCCATGGACGCCTCGTACGCCCTGAAATGGGTGCCGTACTTGAACCCGGTCTTGACCACCAATCCCCTCTCGCGGAGGTCCGTGTACACCAGGTAACGGGTGCGGAACTCCTTCTGGAGGGATGTGCCGTACTTCATGAGGTCGTCGAACGACAGCGGAGCGTCGTTCTGGTCCAGGACGTTGAGCTTCCCCCTCCCGACCAGGTGGACGGCCTCCAGCAGGGACAGCTGGAGCGCTTCGGGGGTCGACGTGCCGTAGAATCCGTAGTTCCAGAGCGCCTCGGAGAAATCGCGGTCGAACAGGAAAACGCGGTCGCGGATCAGGTATCCCACGGGCTTGCAGGCCATGGGTTCCGGATACACCTTCCCGCAGGGGTCCCTGAGGGAGACGGAATAGTACACGACGTCCCCGTCCTCGTCGACGACGCCGTACATCAGCATCTTGTTGCGGGCGTTGACGTCGTTCGCCTCGTGCATGAACACCGAGACGTCCACGGGATTCCTCTCGGACACGGCGCGGACCATATACTCCGGACGCGAGTTGGTCATATTCTTGCCGGACGGGAACACGGAGATGTCGTAATCCCCGGATTCGAACTTGCAGATGAGACCGCGGCCGATCCTGAGGTCCTTGAACACCGCATACTTGATGTCGAAGCCTTCGATGGTGCGGGCCGCGTGGCGGTAGAGGTCCTGGAACTCGATCCTCCGACCGTCCTCGCCGAGAATCTCGATCTTGCGACTCTCCGCGAGGAACACCGCCTCGACCAGGTCCAGGTCGACGCCCCCTCCGCTCCGCGGGTAACCGAAGTTCCCGCGGCCGAAGAGCCTGCTGCCCTCGGTCTGGTCCCTGACCTCTACGTAATCATCCTTCAGAATGCCCGGCATCGCCACTGCCAAGGGCTGGGTGTATTTAGCGGTTTTAGGGATTTTCGGGGACCGCCCGGGATCGGACGGCCCCCTCCCCGACTCAGTTATCGAGGGAAGAGG
>CAVDQR010000046.1:0-9833 GCA_963611065.1 Bacteroides ovatus | reverse complement strand
GTCGGAAAGACGTCCGCGAGAGGGTGGGATCGGATAGGCCTCCATACCTATTTTCCCTCATGTTGTATAAATCGGATTCGAATCTTTGAAATATCAGATGGTCGGACGTCGGGGCCAATCCGCCGTTTGAAGAACCATATTTAAAATAAACGGTTTAGTTAAATAGATGTATATTTTTGGTGAATAGACGGAAAAACGTGAATTCTATCCACTATCCATCGAAATCGACCCAATCCAGCCTGTTGGATTGGAGGCGTTGGATGCATGGTCGGTTATTTAGAATAAGTTTTAAATATCACTAACCGCGCTTGATAATTCAGCTCGTCCGATAGCTGATGAGCACTGAGACCGTCTCCCGGTCACACGGGGTTCGGCGGGGATCGGAAGGTCCCGGCCGTGTGTCAGCCCCTTGCGGCCGCAGGCGTCAGCGCCCGGAGCGGGGAGGGCCTCAGGGGATATCGGGACGCGGAGGGATCCGCGACCCGCCGGATGTATCCCCGAATCGTCGGCGACCGGTCGTCCGGACCGGTCGGACAAGCGGCGCCGCGAGCGCCGACCGAACACCGCGCAAAAGCGGGAAGGGGATCAAATGAACACTAAATACGGAATATGGGCGGCCCTGGCGGTCGCCATCATCATCGTAGCGATCCTGTTCTACGGTGAGTGGGCGGGAGCCTTCTCCATGGGGATCAACATCTCCGACGGCTCCAGTCCCAACGAGCAGCTCCAGTTCGGGAAGAACCTGGACATCTGGTTCATGCTCATGCTTGTCGCATTCCTGATGATCTTCATCAGGAAGTTCGAGTGGGGCATCTGCCTCGCCGTCCTGCTGTCCGCAGTCAGCAGCTTCGTCGTCTACCTGGCGATCCAGGACTTCTACTTCGACTACGGCGCCTGGGACCAGTCCCTGCTGATCAACGGCGTCATCTGCGCCATCACCCTCGTCATCGCGATAGGGGTGTTCTCCGGTACCTGCAAGATGTGGCAGTACCTCATGGTCGGAGTCGGCTTCGCCATAGTCTACTCCCTCATCCAGTGGCTCCTCGGCAACGTCGAGATCGCCGGACAGTACGCCACCGACCCCGGAGGATCCATCCTCGTCCACCTCGCAGCCGCATACTTCGGTATCGGTGTCGCCCTGGGTATCAGGGAGAAGAGGGCCTTCGACGAGCCCATGTACACCACCACGCACAGCGTGACGTTCGTCTGGCTCGCATCCATGCTCCTGTGGATGCTCTGGCCTTCCTTCGTCACCTCGCTGCTCACCCCGGACCAGATCACCTACGGTACCATCACCTGCTACATGGCCGGCGTCGGTTCCATCATCTCCACGTACTTCGTGTCCGTGGCCGTGTCCGGCAAGATCAACTGCCTGGTGTTCACCTACGCCATGCTCTGCGGACCCGTCGCGATCGGAGCGCCCCTGCTCACCGTCGGACCCTGGGGAGCCCTCCTCATCGGTCTCATCGCCGGAGCCGTGTCCACCCTGTGCTTCATCTACCTGCAGCCCTGGTTCTGCAACAAGATCGGGGTCATGGATGTCATGGGTGTCCACAACCTGCACGGTGTCGGAGGATGGATGGGAGCCATCTTCATCTCCCTCCTCGTGGGCAGCGTCGCCAGCATCGCGATGGCCGTCGTGGTCTTCGCCGTCACCATCGTCACCGGGTTCATCATCGGTCTCATCGTCCGCTTCACCCGCGGAGACATGGAGCTCATCTGCGACGATGACTCCGACTTCGTCAGGACCGAGAAGCCCGCAGACGCCTGAAACTATAACCTCCCCTTCCCGCCGATCATCCCCGGCGGGAGGGGATCAAACGCCTTACTTCTCTCATATTCTCTCTGTTTGAGTATCACTCCGCGTTGGATTCTTGTGTGGAGATATCATACATCCATCCCGCATCCAGCGGATTCCCGGTTCGGATAGAATCGCCAACCAGTTGGCTGCGATCATAGGCATCCGGGAAGGCAGGATGGTCCATATCTCCATCCATTCAATGGCGCTTTTTCGCTCATTTTATTTAAAGCTAAGCAAAAATGGCCATCCAGATGCACATTTTTGTCAAATAAATAGAAAGTTTTAAATAGTCCACCAAACGGATGATTGGATGAAAAATAGTTTTATATATGATGAACCTCGAAAATTTTTGAAAAAAGCATAGTTATAAATACTGATGAACGGATGAATCAATTGTAGCAGGCAAGAAGCAACCCGCTATGAAACTACTTTGGGTTAAAGGAGGAAAAGACAAAATGTCAAAGCAGGAAATACTCGCGGATCTGAAGAAATCCGTCGAGACATGGGACCTCAACCTGGTCAAGACCGCAACTCAGGCAGCCATCGACGAGAAGATCCCCATATCGGAGATCATCGGAGACGGACTCGGAAAGGGAATGGAAGTCATCGGAGACAGGTTCGACAAGGCCGAGATCTTCCTACCCCAGGTCGTCGCGGCCTCCAAGACCATGGAGCTCGCCCTGAAGATCCTCGAGCCCCTCATGACCGCCGGTGCCGGATCCCTCAAGGGATGCGTCATCATGGGAACCGTCGAGGGGGACATCCACGAGATCGGGAAGAACGTGTGCTGCGCCATGCTCCGCGGTGCCGGGTACAAGGTCGTCGACCTGGGACCCGATGTGACCGCCCAGGACTTCATCGACGCCGCCGACGAGAACGAGGCGCAGGTCCTCGGAGGATCCGCTCTGATGACCACCACCCTCGAATCCCAGAGGGAGCTCGTCGAAGCCGTGAAAGAGATCGACGCCCCGTACAAGTGCATCTTCGGAGGCGCCCCCTGCAGCCAGGAGTGGTGCGACGAGATCCACGCGGACGGCTACTCGGAGACAGCGAACGAGATCATCGGCCTGGTCGACAGGCTGACCCAGTGAAGCATTAACCACCAGGAGGAAAATAAAATGGCAGCTACAAGGCCCCTGACGATTCCGGACGTCTACGAGAGGTTCGTGAAGGGAAAGAAAGTGAAGGTCGAGACGTGGGACTACGAGATCACCCCCAACAACCTCACCGCACTGAAAGAGAAGTACAAGATCAAGATCGAGAAGGACCAGATCATCCCCGAAGACAAGGACATGATCAACAGGCTCTTCCAGGCCGGTCTCGAGATGCTCGTGACCACCGGTTACTACTGCCAGGACCTCGGAAGGGTCATGCATGTGACCGAGGAGGAGGTCTGGGAGGGCATCAAGAAGACCCCGACCAAGCTGATCCTGGGCGAGGGGAAGGACGTCGCAAGGTTCTACCCCAGGCACGGAAACAGCAACGTCAAGCCGATCATCCAGGGAGGACCCACCGGATCCCCCATCTCCGAGGACGTCTTCGTCCAGATCATGCAGTCCTACGCCCAGGAGGGTGTCGTCGACACGCTCGTGAACGGTGTCATGACCACGATCGAGGGCAAGCCGGCCAAGACCAAGACCCCCTACGAGATCCGCGCCACCATGGCGGAGCTCAGGGCCACGAAAGAGGCACGCGTCAGGGCCGCCAGGCCCGGCATGGGTGTTTAGGGACCCGAGACGCCCCTGTCCGAGGCAGGGCGTCTCTGCGCAGACCTGGAGAACGCGGGCCACAGGATCACCGACGCCCACGAGTGCTCCCAGCTCAACGAGCTGAAGATGGACATGACCGGACTGAACATGCTGGCCGGATGGACCACCGTCGGCGACACCATCATGATCGAGCAGATGCCGATCCTGGGCGGTTACACCGGCGGAGTCGAGGAGACCGCGATCTGCGATGTCGCCACGACCCTCGGATCCTTCGCCTGCTTCAGCGGTAACTTCCACCTCGACGGACCTATCCACATCAGGTGGGGAACCACCATGGCCCGCGGAACCCTCCAGGTCGCTGGATGGGCCGCCGCCGCCATCGACGCCAACACCGACCTGCTCCTGGCCAACCAGTACTACCCGATCGCCGGCCCGTGCACCGAGATGTGCCTGCTGGAGACCGCGGCCCAGGCCATCAACGACACCGCTTCCGGAAGGGAGCTCCTGTCCGGATCCGCCGCCGCCAAGGGAGTCGTCCAGGACAAGACCACCGGAATGGAGGCCAGGATGATGGGTAACGCCGCAGCCACCGCCGCCGGAATGAAGATCTCCGACATCAACGAGGTCCTCAACAAGCTGGTCCCCATGTACGAGGCCCACTACACCGACGCACCCGCCGGAAAGACCTTCCAGGAGTGCTACGACGTCAGGACCGTCAAGCCGACCCAGGAGTACCTGGACGTCTACGACAAGGCCGTCGCCACCCTCAGGGACGTCGGTCTCGACATCAAGCACTGATGCAAAAACCATAAAACAGGAGCCGTCGGACCGACACATCCGGCGGCCCCGCCCCCCGCTTCCGTCTCATCCGGCGCGGTCGACGGGGGGCATCATCCAGCATTCGTTTTCCTCATGCCGGATGCTGCATTCTTTACTGATTTTCTGGTAGCTACATTCCATATAAGTCGGAATCGCCGATTCGGTCATCGGGACGATAAAGTGAATTTCGACAGATGCCTGGAGGATGTCAGGGCCGGACGCCCGATCCTCGTCTACGATTTCGACGACAGGGAGAAGGAGACCGATTTCACCGTGGCCTCCCAGTTCGTCACCCCGTCCATCATCCGCAGGATGAGGTCCGACGCCGGCGGTCTGATCTGCACGACCATGCCCGGCATCCTGGCCTCCGACATCGGACTGCCGTTCATGTCCGACGTGTTCTGGGACGACGCCTCCAAGTATCCCCTCCTGGGGGCCATGGCGCCCACCGACATCCCGTACGACCGCACCAAGTCGTCCTTCGGGATAACGATCAACCACAGGGACACGTACACCGGGATAACGGACAACGACCGCGCCCTCACGATCACCAGGTTCGTCGACACCATATTCGCCGACTCCCCCGTGGAGAGGATACGCTCCGAACTGGGTGCTCACTTCAGGGCGCCCGGGCACGTCCATCTGCTGAACACCACCGACGACATCCTCCGCACCCGCAAGGGCCACACCGAGCTGTGCACCGCCATGATGTACATGGCCGGCGTGAAGCCTTCCGCCACCATCTGCGAGATGATGGGCGAGGACGGCGGCTCCATGAGGAGGTCGGATGTGGAGGCGTACGCGGAGGAGAACGGCGTGTCCATGGTCACCGGACTCGAGGTCCTCGACAGGTGGGAGGACTTCAGGGCCTCCCTCGAAGGGAGGCTCCGATCCTGACCCGCGTGATGGCGTCCGGGGTCTTCGACCTCATCCATCCCGGCCACGTCTCCTATCTGGAGCAGGCCAGGTCCTACGGCGACGAGCTCGTGGTGGTCGTGGCGTGCGACAGCACCGTCCGCAGGAAGAAGCACGAGCCCATAACGCCGGAATCCATGCGCGCCCGCGTGGTCGGCGCCCTGAAGCCGGTGGACCGCGTGATCATCGGCGGCGACGGGGACATCTTCGACACGGTCCGCTACGTCAAGCCGGACGTGATCGTCCTCGGATTCGACCAGGGCTTCGACGTCGACGAGCTGCAGAGGCAGCTGGAGGAGAAGGGGTTGGGGAGCATCAGGGTGGTCCGCGCCACCGAGTGCGCGGAGGACCTCAACGCCACCCGCCGCATAATCGCCCGCATCAGGAGCATGGGGGGAGCATCGTGAAGACCATCGGCATAGCGGACACCACGTTCGCGAGATACGACATGGGCCATTCGGCCATAGACCAGCTGCAGAAGACCGGCACCGGGTTCAGGATAATCCGCTACACGGTCCCGGGGGTCAAGGATCTTCCCGTGGCGGCGAAGAAGCTCATCGAGGAGCAGGGATGCGACCTCGTGATGGCATTGGGCATGCCGGGGCCCCAGCAGAAGGACAAGATGTGCGCCCACGAGGCGTCCACGGGTCTGATCAGCGCCCAGCTGATGACCAACAAACACATCATCGAGGTCTTCGTCCATGAGGACGAGGCCAAGGACGACAACGAGCTGGCCTTCCTCGCCGACAGCAGGGCGAGGGAGCACGCGATAAACGCTTACGACCTGCTGTTCCGCCCCGAGTCGCTGACGAGGAGGGCGGGAACGGGTCTCAGACAGGGTTTCGCCGACGCGGGACCCGTAAGATACAGGTGATTTCTGATGAAGGAGTACAAGATCGGATTGGTGGCAGCGGAGTTCAACTACGAGGTCACGAGCCTGATGATCGAACGCGCCAGGGCCGAGGCCGATTTCCTCGGGGTCAAGATCGTCAAGGAGACCAAGGTCCCCGGAGTGTTCGAGATCCCCCTCGCCGTGAAGAGGATGCTCGAGAAGGACGACGTCGACGCCGTCATCACCCTCGGAGCGGTCATCACCGGCGAGACCAAGCACGACGAGGTCGTCGTCGCTCAGGCGTCCCGTAAGGTCATGGACCTCGGGCTCGAGTACGACAAACCGGTCGGATTCGGCATCACCGGACCCGGCATGACCGAGCTCCAGGCCATGGACCGCATCGAGAAGGGCCGCGACGTCGTCGACGCCGTGGTCAAGATGCTCCAGAGACTGGAGTGAATGAAACGGGGGGCGACCCCCTTCTCAAAATCGCATCCGCAGCTGGGATGTCTCGTCCATCTCGGCGCGGATGACCCTTATCACTTTCTCGAGGGACACGCCGGTGTCCATGGATATCCTGACGCAGCCCTGTCCCCTGGAGTACCTCTCGGCGATGTCCCCCAGCTCGTAGGGCTCCGCCAGCCTCCTGGCGCTCCCCGAAGCGGACTCCTCCGCCCCGGCGTTCCAAGAGCGGGTCTTGCACCTGGGGCACCTGATCGGGGTCTGGACGGTCCTGGAGAACCACGAGTGACCGCACGAGCGGCAGGTGTTGGTGGTGGGCTTCTCGTTCCAATGGTACGTGCCGCATCCCGGACAGCGCACCGGCCTGCCGGTGTAGCTCATCCATACGTGACCGCAGCGGTTGCATGTCTTGTAGTCGGGATGTTCGTCGCCCATGGTATCAGTTGGAGTATACATCCAACTTACTTAACCATTCTTTTCGAGAGGAGAAAGCGGGGGCGGGACGCCCCCTTTGGAAAATTCAAGCCACGTGCCTGTTGATGAAGCGCTCGAGGCGGTCGTAGGAATCGACCAGCGTCTCCATCGGGGGCAGGGTGATGGTCCTGAAGTGGTCCTTGCCGAACTCCTCGCAGAACCCGGAGCCGTGGACCAGGACGACCCCCTCCTCCTTGATGAGGTCGAGGACGAAGTCCTTGTCCGTCTTCCACGGGGTCCCCTTCAGGTCGATCTTGGGGAACATGTAGAACGCCCCCTTGGCCCTCCTGGTGCTGATGAGCGGGATCTCGTTGAGGCGCTTGTAGGTGAAGTCGGCGCGCTCCTTGAGCTTCCTGTTCATGTCCGCGATGTAGTCCTGCGGTCCCTGGAGGGATGCGCGGGCCGCGGCCTGGCAGGGAACGTTGGGGCAGATCCTCGCACGGAACTGCTTCATCATCCCCTCCCTGACCTCGTCCATCAGACCCTCGCGGTCCATGAAGTAGATGTATCCCATCCTCCAGCCGGGCATCAGGTTGACCTTGGAGAACCCGTTGAATATCACGCGGGGTATGTCGTCGGGCAGCTGCGATGCCGAGAAGTGGGTCCCGTCTATCACGATCTTGTCGTAGATCTCGTCGGATATCAGGGGGATGTCGTACTCCGCGGCGATGTCGCCCATCTCGCGGATGACCTTCTCCTCGTAGACCGCCCCGGTGGGGTTGTTGGGGTTGATGATCACCATCGCCTTGGTGCGGTTGGTGATCCTCTTCCTGACCATGTCCACGTCGAGGCGCCAGTCCTCCTCCTCGATCTGCCTGTAGGGCACGGTGCGGCCCTCGTAGAAGTTGATGAACTGCATGTACGAGGGGTATCCGGGCCCGGGCACGAGGATCTCGTCGCCGGGTTCGATCAGGGTGCCCATCATCACGTTGATGGCCTCGCTCACACCGGATGTGATGTAGACGTCGTCGGAGGTGATGCGCGCCCCGTGCTTCTCGTATTCCCTGTCCACGATGGCCTGGCGGAGGTCCAGGTTGCCCTGGGAGTCCCCGTAGCCGTTGTCCGTCTCGTCGACGGCGGCCCTGAGGGTCGCCTTGAAGTACTCGGGGGTCTCGAAATCCCACTTGTTGGGGTCCCCGATGTTGAGACCGAGGATGTCCTTCCCCGCCTTCTTGGCGGCGGCGGCGGGAACGGTGACCTCGCGGATCGCGTAATTCATGCCCATCGCCCTTCTGGATGCCTTGATCTTCGTCTTCATGTCGATCGGTGCTGGATTCCCTGAAGGGGTATTTACCTTTCTGGTCCCCGGACGGGGGAGGTCCGACCGAAGGGACCGCCCCATTACGGGTCTGGGGGACGTCGGGAGACCGAGCGATCCAATCATGGAATGTCCGGAGACATGTCAGTGCGCTAGACCCAGAAAAAGTTAAATAATGACCAATGGCTGATGAACATTCGGCATGAACAACGAGATTGATAAACAGGACTTCCGTGAGATCATCGATGGGGGAGGCATCTTCGTGGACAAGAGCCTTCTAATCAGGGATATCTTCCGGACGTATTCGAGGTCTTTCCTCGTGACGAGGCCCCACGGGTTCGGTAAAACCATTGGCCTCTCCATGATAGATCGCTTCTACAATCTCAAGTACGCCGAGGAGGAGGCAGAGCACGACAGCTTCGCCGGTTTGAAGCTCTCCCAGCACCCCGATTATCCGAGGATCGTCGCGAAGGTCAGGAACCGCTATCCCGTCATCAGGATCAACGCCGGCGAGATCTACGATGACGATCCGGAGGTGTTCAGGAGGATGCTCCGCGGGTACCTCGTCCGCATCGCGAGGGAGGACTTCGGATATCTGGAATCATCGGAGAAGCTGGATGAGTGGCAGAGGTCATGGCTGTCCGAGACATTGAACGATGAGACGGAACGCCCAGCAAGGATTCTGGACAGGATATGCTTCTTTCTGGAGGCCCACCACGGGGTGCGGCCCATCGTGCTCATCGATGATTACGACGCGCCTCTGTCGAGGGCGTACGGCAAGCCCTGTTTCGAAAAGCTGTCGATGATGTACGGGAATCTCATCGGATGCGTGTCGAAATGGGGCAAACACATCTCATTCTCATTCATGACGGGGGTCCAGAGGGCCTACACCTGGCATCTATCCGACGTACAGAACAACATCGATCACCATAGCGTCCAGTCCACGAGGTTTTCTTCGGATTTCGGTCTCACGGTCGAGGATTTGGCATATGTGATCGGATGTCAGGTGGATGAAATGTTCCCGGATCTATCCGATGAGGAGAAGATGAGGATGCTCGAGGGGAAGATCGCCGTCGCCGAAGGATCGTACGGCGGATACCTTGTGGAAAGGGGGGACAGCCTGTTCAACACCAGAGGGGTCATGGAGTTCGTGTCCGGCATCGGCAACGATGATCCGCCCGTCATATGTCTGGATGGGGGTTCTGAACAGGGATTCATCGCGAAGGCGCTCGCAGGATTCGGCGAACCCGTTTTGGAATATCTCGAACTATTCCGTCGGTCGGACGAAACTGTGGTCCCTGATAGGTTCAGGGTCCGTTTCTGTTGGAATTACGATTCATCATACCGTTCCGACATAGCATTGATCCTCATCTCCTATGGCTATCTGACGGCCGAACCTGTAGACGACTACAGTACGCGGGTTTTCTTTCCGAACGAGAACGCCCGCAGGGCATTCGACGAATTGATGAAAGAGATCGGGAAAAGGATCCGTGAGACCGGAACCTCTTGATCCCGAACAGGGATCCCTCATATCTTTCCCTTCATTTCCGATGAAACGAGGGG
>CAVDQR010000045.1:0-9866 GCA_963611065.1 Bacteroides ovatus | reverse complement strand
CTCGTACGTCTCGTCGTCCAACACGACCATCGGACCTGATTCATCATCCATGGGAATGCCTCCGACCCGACATCGCTCGGACAGGTCGTACGTCAGGTCGCACCTGCCGCCCGAATAATCGAACCTCGCCTTGGCGCCGTTGATGAACAGCATCCTGGGGGCCTTGTGGCCCACATCGGCATCGAACAGCATCGGGATCCCCTCGACCTCCGACGCCGCGGCCTCGTCGTACGGGACGCCGCTGTAGAACAGAGGCCTCCCGAACACGATCCCGGTGCATCCATCGAGCCATCCGCGCTCCCTCATCGTCCTCAGGGTCCAGCGCACGCGCTCGTCGGTCATGTCGTACGTCTCCAGATACCAGACGATGCCGTCTCCGGCGTACTTCTCCACGAACGGTTTCGCATCCGCGGTCCCCTTCCTGAGGAACCACTCGACCACATCCATGCATCCGCCGATGAGCCTCCCTCCGAACGACACGTCGCCGACGTTCGAGGTCCACACGGTCTCCGCATCCTCCGGGAACGGCTCCAATCCCGTCACGCGGTCGGCGAAGCCGTCAGCATGCCTGTCGAACGATGATTGGGACTTCCTGGAACCCTCCAGGATCTCCAGACCCTCCTCCACGCTCCTGTGCAGCGGCTCCATCCCGAAATCGTTGAAATTGCCCCCGTAGACGGTCGCGATGTCGTGCTCGGCGGTGATCTTGAACAGCAGGACGGTGTTGTCAGAGTACCCCTGGATCCACTTCGGGTTCCCCTCCACCTTACTCCAATCCATCAGGGGGAGCATCTCGCACTCGTAGTCCCCTCCGGATATCGCATATATCGCCGCGACGGAATCGTCGCACAGCAGCGACTCCAGCTCTGCGACCCTCTGCTCCGCCGGACAGCTCCTGCCGTCCTCGTCGCACATGAAGGTCCCCGGGGTGGCGTTCACGCCGTATCCCCTCTCCTCGATCCTCCCGCGGGCGTGCTCGAACCTGCGCAGGTCCGTCTCCTCGGTTATGCCCGCGGACGGTGCGGTGACGCCTATCGAATCGCCTTTCTTCAGGAAGCGGGGGATGATCATGGGGCCCGAATCCACCTCACGAATATTATTATCGGCTGGGCCGTTCGGTCGCTCATGGGAATCCTATCTGACAGGGACATCGTCGAGAGCCTGATGACCGGCTACCTCGGCATCAGCGATTACAACGAGAAGAGCCTGACTCCGAACGGGTACGACCTGAGGGTCGCGGAGATCTCGGTCCGCGGCGACCCGGAGGTGAAGAAGGAGGGGATCGTCCGCATCCCCCCGAGGACCATGTTCTACGTCTCGACCGTCGAGAGGGTCAGGATGGCCTCCGACATCTGCGCCCAGCTCTGGATGAGGACCACCTGGATCAGGAAAGGGTGCATCGGGGCCTTCGGTAAGATCGATGCCGGATTCGAGGGGACGCTGACCCTCGGAGCGTACAACGCATCCGACGACTACGTGGAGATCCCCATAGGGGAGAGGTTCTGCCAGATGGTGTTCGAGACCCTGAACTCCGAGACCATCAAGGACTACTCCCAGAGGAGCGGCCACTACCAGGGCCAGACCGGCATCACGCTGGACCCCCTGAAGAAGGACTGAACCATTTTACCCGCCCCGCGAGGGGCATTCTCTTCCCTTTTTCCATCCGTGAGCCGTGATGTCATGGCTCATGCGCCATCGAGATTCTTTATTGAATCATGGTTGATAATCCTTACTAGCCATCGGATGTTCACATACAGCAAATGATAAATACGCTATCGTTTTGTGCGGACTCCGCGGCCTGGATGGCCGAGGAGTGTGAGAGAGAACGGTATTCATCAAGTACCAACATGTGGAACGCATCGACTCGGACGAGGCCGGAGGGCTCCTGGAGGGGACCTGCCACGTCTTCCCGAAGCTGGACGGCTCGAACATGTGCGCCTACCTCGAGGACGGGGAGATGCACACCATGAGCAGGAACCAGGAGATCTCCGAACCCGCGCCCTTCGCGGTGTACGCGAAGGCCCACGGCGGGATCGAGAGGTTCCTGAAGACGTTCCCGGGACTCCGCCTGTACGGCGAGTGGATGGTGCCCCACACCATCCGCAACTACGTCGGGGAGGCGTGGAACAGATGGTACGTCTTCGACGTGACCGCCGAGGACCCGGAGGCGACGTACGAGTACGAGACCGACGGCGAGAGGAGGAGGCTGGAGATCGCCGGGAGGCAGTACCTCCCGTACGAGGAGTACAGGCCCCTCCTGGACATGTTCGGGATCCTGTCGATCCCTCCGATCGCTATCGTGGAGAACCCCACGGTCGAGCAGCTCGGGAAGATGGCCGATGAGGATGCCACCTTCCTGATGGCCGAAGGCAGCGGGGAGGGCGTCGTGGTGAAGAGGTACGACTTCGTCAACAGGTTCGGGAGGACCGAATGGGCCAAGGTGCGCAACACCAGGTTCTGCGTGTTCCGCATCGCCAGGACCAACAGGGGCGAGGGCACCGTGGAGAGGGACATGGCGGACCGCTACGTGACCCCCGACCTGGTGAACAAGGAGTACGCGAAGATCCTCGAGCTGGAACCGGAGAAGGGATCGATCCCGAAGAGGCTCCTGAGCACGGTCTACCACTGCGTGGTGACCGAATGCATGTGGGACGCCGTCAAGAGGTTCGGGAGCCCCACGGTGGACTTCAAGACCCTCCGCAAGGAGTGCGAAGCGGCCGTGAAGGAGGCCAGGCCGGAGATCTTCGGCCTCAGGCTGGCGGAATGAGACCCGGAGCGGGCGGTATGGAACGCTGCGCCCGCCGAGGGGAAACGACTTACGGCAGTGGGGAAGGCCTGCCGACACATGATTATCCCATGCCGTCATCCCCGTGGCATGGAGAAGCGCTGGGCCGACGGGAAGCAAAGGTGTTCATGGGCCAACCCGTCGAACCCGAGGTACATCGAATACCACGATTCCGAATGGGGCGTCCCGGTCCGTGACGACGGGAAGCTGTACGAGATGCTCCTGCTGGAGTGCTTCCAGGCCGGATTGTCGTGGGAATGCATCCTGAACAAGCGGGACGCGTTCCGGGAGGCGTTCGACGGCTTCGATCCCGTCAGGATCGCATCCTACGGGGAGGACGACATCGCCAGACTGACCTCGGACCCCGGGATCGTGAGGAACCGCGCCAAGATCGTCGCCACCATCGGCAACGCGAAGGCGTTCCTGGAGATCCAAAAGGAGTTCGGATCCTTCTCCGACTACCTCTGGAAATGGACGGACGGGAAGATCATCGAAGAGAACGACGTCACGAGGAGCCCGCTGTCCGATTCCATCTCGGAGGACCTGAGGAAGCGCGGGATGAGGTTCGTGGGATCCGTCACCGTGTATTCGTATCTCCAGGCTGTCGGGATGATATGGTCGCACCAGCCCGGGTGCTTCCTCTGCTCGCAGAAGGTGCACGTCGATCGAGTAGACGCTCATCGTCGGCGAGTAGGTCTTGAGCTCGAAGGTGTCCATCGAGATGGAATGACCCGCCTCGGCGGACATGGCGGCCATCTCCTCGCACAGACGGGGGAAGTCCTCCCTCTCGATGATCTTGTACATGTGGACGGTCCCGCCGCGATTCAGATGGTCCAACGCCAGCGGGAGGAACCTGTCGGCGATCTGCGGGAGGTTCATGACGATCCTGTCCGCTTTGGGAAGGGTTGGGACGACGTCGTTCGCATCCCCGGTTATCGGGACCAGAGCGTCGGCATGGTTGTCCTTGCGGTTCATGACCGCGAAGTGCTCCGCATCGGGATTGAGGTCGATCGAATAGACCACGGACGGTTCGGCGAACCTGCACATCTGGATCCCGAACGGGGCCACGCCGGCGAACATGTCGATGACGACCTCCCCGTCCTTCACCTGGGATGCCACGCGGTGCCTCTCCCCGGCGAGCCTCGGATTGAAGTACACCCTGGCGGGGTCGGTGTGCATCCTGGCGCCGAACTCCTTGTGAACGGTCTCGGAAGGCCCCTCCCCGGCCATCAGCTCCAGGTCCCTGACCCTCAGGTCGCCCTTGACGCCGGAATCGGAGAACACGCAGCGCAGGCTCCTGTTGGCGCGCATCATGGCCTCGCCTATCTCCCTGCGATAATCGGAGAGCTCGTCGGGGACCTTGATCATCCCCACATCGCCGACCACGTCGAACGATATCGGGAGGAGCTCGGACAGACCGTCCGGGAGGCTCAGGAGATGCCTGTAATCGCCCACGGGACGGTCCTGCGGACGGAGATCGGCATCCTCGCACTCGAACCCCTCCACCGGGATCAGAACGGGCATCAGGAGCGAATCTCCGTCGCTGCCGATCCTGAACGACGCATCCAGGATCCCCTCTTCGAGCAGCCTCGTCCTGACGGATTCGCCGTCGCGCTTGGGGACCCTGATGCATCTGACCATGGGCGGATGATGCACGACCTGGTTTAAAGGGTGCCGTGCTCCATCCTGTGCCTCTTGGGCAGGACGTACAGCTCGCCGTCGTCGTCGAAGCCCACGGAAGCGTCCACATCGTACACGTTGCGGATGAGCTCGGGGGTGATGACCTCCTTGGGATTGCCGATCGCCACGATCTCGCCCTTCTTCATGATGATGCACAGGTCGCAGTACCTGGCCATCAGCGAGATGTCGTGCTCCGCCACGAGGATCGTCATGTCCTTCTTGACCATGGCGTTGAGGTACTCCATCACATCGAGCTTGTACTTCATGTCCAGGTGGGACGTGGGCTCGTCCACGAGCATCAATCTCGGTTCCTGGACGTACGCCTTGGCGATGAGGACCCTCTGCATCTCCCCGGAGGAGAGCATGTTGAGCTGGCGGTCCTGCAGATGGAGCACGCCGAACTTCCTCAGCGCGTCCTCCACCACGGATTCGTCGTCCTCGGTCTCCCACCAGACGTTCTTCAGATACGGGTACCTGCCGAGCATCACCGTCTCGAAAACCGTCAGACCGAAGCTGTTCCTCAGCTCCGCCGGCACGGTGGAGACGATCTTGGCGATCTCCGACGGCGTCTTCTTCAGGACCGATTCCCCATCCACGAGGATGTCCCCGGAGGATGCGTCGTGCATCCTGTTGATGCACTTCATCATGGTCGACTTCCCGCACCCGTTGGGTCCGATCAGACCCACGAGCATGCCCGCCGGGATCGAGTACGACACGCCGCGGACGGCGTGGTACCCGTCGTCGTAGTACTTGTTGAGGTCCCTGACCTCCAGCAGAGGGGTCCCCTCGGGGACGTTGATCTCATCCATCGTACATCCTCCCCTTCCTGATCAGGAGATAAGCGAACAGCGGAGCGCCTATGATGGTGGTGATGGCGCCCACGGGGAGCTCCAGCGGGACCATGACCATCTTCGCGAACAGGTCGGCGGACATCATCAGCACCCCTCCGATCATCATGGACGCGGGGAGCACCAGCCTGTGGTCGCCTCCCAGGATCATGCGGCAAAGGTGGGGCACGACCAATCCGACGAATCCGATGATACCGACGAAGGCCACGCAGACCGATGCGAGTACGGATGCGAGGATCAGCATCCATCTGTTGAACCTGCGGACATCCAGACCCATCTGGCGGGCCTGGTCCTCGCCCAGCAGGACGAGGTTGAACTCCTTCGCCCACACGAGGGACACCAGGGACATCGCCACGGCCGGGATGGCCATGAGGATGGTCTGGCTCCAGGTTATGTTGGCGAACGACCCGAACAGCCATGCCATGGCATCGTTGAGCTTGCTCCCGGCCATGCTCAGCATGAGGGTCTGGAAGGCGGAGAACACCAGTCCGACGATGATCCCCGCCAGGACGTAGTTGATCGACGACCCTCCCGCCTTCTCGGCGAGGAGCATCGTGAAGCCGAAGGCGATGAGGCCTCCGACCATGGCCACCACAGGCGTCGCATAGGTGACGTCGGTGAAGAGGCCGAAGAACGTGAAATTGAACGCTATCGTCGCGACGGCGGCGACTCCGGCACCCGCGGACACTCCCATGATGTACGGGTCGACCATCGGGTTGCGGATGATGGCCTGATAGATCCCTCCGGCCACGGACAGTCCGATACCGACCGCGAAGGCGGCCACGGCGCGGGCGCATCTGGAATCGAAGATTATCGTCTCGTCGTAGGTCAGCGCATCCCCGCCCATCGCCTTGCCGATGGCTGACTTGAGCGTCGAGATGGCATCGCCGAACCCGTAGGTCCCCGACGGCCCCACCGCGAGGCTCAGGACGAACACCGCGAACGCCAGGATCGCCCCGATGATCAGGACGGTCGCCAGACGGCGCTTGTTGCGCTTGACCTTCGAACCGCCCTGCGGTCCGGAGATGCGCTTGAGATTCGTGTTCACGTACGCCATGAACGGCATCCCTGATGCGCGCCAACGTCCCAGGAATATCGCGATCAGCACGATGAGCACTATGACGATGATTATCCCGAGCACGAGGCCGATGTTGATGTCGGAACCTCCGCCGGTCGACGGATCGTCGTCCTTCGCGGATATCGCTCCGGAGTAGGCGAACACGCCCCCGTCCGTCCCGAGATACAGCATCCCGTCGATCACGACGACGGGCGACATGCAGTACTGCTGCACTTCACCGGGCTGCACGAAGGAGCCGAGGAGCTTCCCGTCCAGATCGAACATGAGGATCCTCCCTCCCCTGTCGTACTCGGCGACGATGAGGGTGTCCCCGTTTATCGTGGATATCGGGCCCTTGAAGGATTCGTACCCGGACGACAGCGTCTCCGTCACGCCTTCGACGGAGATGCGCTTCAGGGAATCGGTGCTCATGTGGTATATCCCGGAGAACCCGTCGGTGACGATCGGATTGACGTAGTTGCCCGTCAGCCCGATCTCCTGCTTGAAGACCTCCTCGAAGGTCCCGTCGGAGAACCTGTACGCGGCGATACCGCCGCGCATGGAGTTCATCCCCTGGCCGTCGGAGAACGACAGCATCAGGACGTCCCCCACTACGGAGGGCACGTTGGCGGAGCCGTAGTACCTCTCCGCGCCGGAGACGGTCTTCGAGATCTGGAACACGGTGACGGAATCGACGATGTCCCCGGTGCTCCTGTCCATAGCATAGAGCACGCCGTTGAGGGCGCCCATCAGGACATAGTCCCCATAGACGGTGGGCGCGTTGTAGTAGACCGAACCGTCTATGGAAGTCTTCCAGATCACGTTGAGATCGGTGTCGATGCACCAGACGTACCCGGTGTTGCTGCCGAAGTAGATGACGCCGGAATCGTAGATCATGGTGGAGGGTCCGGTCGAATAGAACATCCCCGTGAGGGTGTGGTCCCTGGTGGTGGGGATGTCGAGGACCTCCACCTCCGAATCGTCCTCCCCGGGGCCGGTCAGAGGGATTCTGTAGACGTGCCCGTTGGTCGCCGGCAGGAAGTAGTATCCTCCCGCGATGACGCCCGTGGCCGTCTCGTATCCCGCCCCCTTCGGATAATCGAAATGCCAGATCTCCTCGCCCGAGAAGCGGTCGTAGCAGTAGAGCGCGGGGTCCGGCATCGATCCGGTGTATCCCCCTCCCGCGACCACATACACATAATCGCCCTCGACGAGGGTGACCGCGTTGACGTAGTTGGGATTCCCGTAGCTGTGCGTCCAGGCCGTGGAACCCTTCTCCGTCGACAGGACCGCGTCCTGCATGGCGGAATTGGATGAATCCCCGCGGACCATGGTCCACGAGGAGCGGTGTTCGGGGGTCTCGACGGGGACGATCCCCTCGGGATAGAATCCAAGTGCGAGGGACCCGCCGGAATAGGCGGCGGAGGTGTCGATCGAGGCGGTGACGTCCGACCAGGAACCATCGGTCCATGAATAGATGCGCCAAGAGGCGGTGACGCTCCCCGTCTCCCTCTGGACGAGGCCGTCGACGGACATCTCCCCGATGTCCAATTCGGATCCGGCATCCTCCGCGGCGGATGCCAGCACGTCGGCCACGGTCGCTCCCGTAGGGGAGGACCACGATGTGATTCCGTTCCCGCGGTCTATGAGCACGCCGTCCCCTTCGGGATCGGCGCCGGATGAGTCGAACGCCGCGATGGACGATACGACCAGCAATGATAATACTATTAGAACAGCCCATTTGCCGCGGTTCGTCAGAATCCTCCTCCCGTGATGGTGAGATAGTCCTTGTAGTCGTCCCCGACGTACTTCGGCAGGACGACGCCGTCGGTGAAGGCGTCCTTGTGGACCGCCCTCCCCATAAGCTCCATCATCTGAGCGACCCTCGGACCCGCGCGCGAGGCGCAGTCCGCCGCATCCCCCGCGAAGAGATAGATGTCCCCGCTCTGGAACGCGGTGGTGCCCTTCCATTCCGAAGACATGGATGCGAGCATGGAATCGTACTCGGACTGGGTCGCATTGTAGTCCGACGATACGATGATGATGACCTCGGGGTCGTATTTGGCGATGGTCTCGGCGTTGACCTGGACCCATCCGTCCTCTCCCGAGTATATGTTGATCATGAAGAGATTGTCCATGGCATCGGACACGTACGTGTTGGAACCGGATGCCCATGGGGATTTCACCGCGGAGAGCGCGACCATTACGCGCTTGTCCCACTTGAAATCGTAAGATTCTATGGTGTCGTGCACCGTCTTGATCCCCTTCTCCAGGTCTTCGATGCACTGTTCGGCCGTCTCCGTGCTCCCGAGCACGAGACCCGCCTGATAGATGTTGTCGAGGACGGCCGTGACGGATTCCCCTCCGTCCAGGACCAGGACGTCGATCCCGGCTGCCCTGAGCTTCTCGGCCATCTTGATGTGGGCGCTCTGGGTGCTGATGCACACGACCATGTCCGGGCTCTGCTTGAGGATGGCCTCGAAACTCGGATTGGTGAACCCTCCGGTCTCGGCGATCTTCCCGGACTCCCTGCGCTCCTTGACCTCGTCGGGATAGTTGCTGTACCTGTCCGTCCCCACGAGGAGGTCCATCCCGCCCACGGCGCAGATCGTCTCCGTGCATGAGGGGGCGAGGGACACGACCCTCTCGGGCCTCTCGTACCCGTAGATCGAACGGCCCGTGCCGTCCACTGCGGGGGTGGGCGTCTCGCCGGATGCCACGAGGCCGTAGCAGACGGCGCTGAAATCGGATATGACCGCGTCGGGATCGTCGGATAGCACGGACCATTCCGTGTATCCCTTCTCCACGACGAACAAGGTCCAGGATTGCCCCTGAGCCGCGGTCCTCCCGTCGATCGATATTATCCTCCCGCCGTCGGACACCAGCTCGTACCCGTGACTGTCGCACAGGATGGAAAGCGCCTCGGAAGGAGAAAGGCGGCCGTCGGTCGCCTGATAGGTGATCTCACGATCCCCGAAATCTACGAGGATCCCTTGAGAAGAATCGGTGGATGATGCAGAGGGCACGACCGCGACAGTCACCGCCAGCCCGATGATCAGGATGGCGAGTGAGATCGCGACCTTGAGCCTGCTTCCCTGCATCATTCCACCTTAGAAGTTTCAGATGTAGATGGGGGCCTTCTCAGGATGGTTGTCGCCGTAGAAGTTCCCGAACACTATGAGCATCTGCGAGTAATCGGCAGATTTCAGATTGCTCATCATCAAAGGAGCAGAGATCCACTCGGTTCCATCAACAACATACTGGTCCCAGTAGGTGTAACCAGTCTCATCGCTGTATCCCTCTATTCCGAATATGGATGTGACTCCCTTGCCCCATGAAGAATCAGAGGGTACATAGGGAACGTTGTATGTCTTCATAGCGTTCTCCCAGGCGTCAAAGACGGTGTCACCGATTCCACCAACGCGGAAGTACATACCGGAGAGGGACTCGATTGTGAACAGGGTGTCTCCCATGCTCCAGTCCCAGACGGCTGCCT
>CAVDQR010000044.1:0-10028 GCA_963611065.1 Bacteroides ovatus | reverse complement strand
GGACCGATGACCATCGCTGTGGACATCACCGTCCGAACGTGAGTTCGATGGTGATGACCCCGAAGGAGATCCTTATATGGACCTCCTTCAGAGGTGGCAGCATCTTGGTCATGCTATACCTCCTGCGGGAAAGGGGTCCGAAACCCTTTCCCGCAATCATTCCATTACGAGAGTTCACTACATAATACCTTGTTCTTACGCGCTATGCCATTCGTCTTAATACGTATAGAAATTGATGGAACAGGCCCTTTTGTCGATGAGATGAATGCTATTTTGGTGAATTGACCAGATATTGGTCCGAAGGAATTATCTCATCCATGGGATTAATCCCGTACCATGGATGATAGGCTCATGGAGATATTCGTCGACCCTCGCACGAGCAGGATACTCCTCGACACGGTCAGGGCCAAGCGCATCACCGTCAAGGAGCTCTGCGATCGGAATCCTGACGTCCCCCGCTCCACCATGTACCGTCTCCTGACGAAGATGGAGAGGGCGGGTCTGTTGGAAGTGGTCGACTACAGGCAGAAGCGGGGCACGGTGGAGAAGACCTACGCGCTCCGTCAGGGCGCGCTGCCCGGGGCGGACGGCATCCCGAGGGAGGACATCACCTATCCGGAGATGGCCGACATGTTCCTGGTCTTCTGCATCGAATTCGCCAACCAGTTCAGGGCCTATGCGGAGAACAATCCGGGGAAGGCGGGCCTCAAGGACACGATGGGCTACTGGACCGCCCCGGTCCGCGGGACTGAGGGGGAGCTCAGGAAGCTCATGGAGGACATCGGCAACCTGGTGATCGGATTCGAATCGAGGGGTGCGGAGGAGGAGAGGAAGCTCCATTCCCTGGGGCTCATCCTCTCGCCTCCGTCAGAGCAGCATCGAGACGGCTTCGAGGAGCGATCCCGGGTCGCGGGAGGAGATCAGGATTCCCGTTCTTCTTCCGACGATGCGGATCTCCACGCCTCCGTCGTTGCCGGGTGCGATGTATCTGATCCCGCGGATCCAAAGTCTGATGCCCCATCCGCCGTACTCGCGCACCGCACGGATCCTGTCGCGGATCTCCGCGTTTTCGATATCCTCCTTCGGGATGAAGCGGGTCCCGACCGTCCTTATGCGGATCCCCAGGTCGGTGACGGTAACGTCCATCCTCAGGAACAGGGCCAGCATGTCGACGGCGACCACGACCGCGGTCACGACGCATAGGCCGATTGAATCCATACCGCGCCCGATGTCGATGTCCCCGCGGTAGGAGAGGATGGCGATCATCTCGATGACGAGCATCATCAGCGTGATCGCGGCCGCGGCGACGGGTTGGATCATGCGTTGGGTCTCATGATAGAGTATTGCGCTCATACCGAACGCGAATCCAGACCCTATTTTAGCATGTCGATGGAAGAGCGACGCTTCGTCGGAAGTGGCATTATTCTCAATTTCCGCATCCCGTATGCAGGATGGGGATTCAGAATCGGAATGGCGCCGAGGGAGAGATTCGAACTCCCGAGGATTACTCCAGCGGTTTTCGAGACCGCCGCCATACCGGGCTTGGCTACCTCGGCTTGGACCTCCCGACTGCCTCACGATATATAGCGTTTGTTGCAATCGTGACGTACGGTTCGCACGCGCGCATACCCTTATTTCTAGGGTGGTGCATGGACCGTCATCATGTCGGACATCGTCTCAGAGGTCAAGAAGGCGAAGACAGCATCCATCGCGCTATCCGCACTGGGCACACCCATCAAGGACAATGCCTTGGAAGCGATGGCGAAGGCCCTCGACGCCGGAAGGGCGGAGATCCTGGAGGCCAATTCCATCGACCTCGGGAACGGGGAGAAGCTCGTCGAGTCGGGCGAGATCTCCAAATCGATGTTCAAGAGGCTCGCCATAGACGACGCGAAGATAGACGGGATGATCGCGGGCATCCGCGACGTCATGCACCTGAAGGACCCCGTCGGCGAGGTGATGTCCGAACTCGACCTCGACGATAACCTCACGTTGTATCAGATCCGCTGCCCCATCGGGATGCTGGGTGTGATATTCGAGTCCCGTCCCGACGTCGTCCCGCAGATCATGTCCCTGTGCCTGAAATCGGGTAACGGGGTGGCGTTCAAAGGGGGCCGCGAGGCATCCGAATCCATCCGCACCCTGTTCAGGATCCTGAGGGATGCGGCCGCATCCGCGGGGATACCGGCGGATGCGTTCGTCCTCATGGAATCGAGGGACGACATCAACAGGATCCTCGGCCTCCACGAGTACATCGACCTCCTGATCCCCAGGGGGTCCAACGAGTTCGTCAGGTACATCCAGGGCAACACGAAGATCCCCGTCCTGGGGCACGCGGCCGGGATATGCCACGTCTACGTGGATCCTTCGGCAGATATTGACATGGCCTGCAGGGTGGTCCTGGACTCCAAGACCCAATACCCGGCCGTGTGCAACGCCATGGAGACGCTCCTGGTGGACTCCGCCGTGGCGGAGGCGTTCCTGCCGAAGATGGCCGAGTTGTTCGCTCAGAAGGGCGTGGAGATGCGCGGGGACGCCCGCACACAGAAGATAATTGAAACGGAACCCGCCTCCGAGGAGGACTGGGACACGGAGTACGGCGACCTCATCGTCTCCATCCGCGTGGTCGACTCCCTGGAGGAAGCGATCTCGTTCATCAACGAGCACGGCTCCCATCACACCGACGCGATAATCGCGTCCGACATGCGGAGGGCGGCGGAGTTCGTCGCCAACGTGGATTCCGCGGACGTGTTCGTCAACGCATCCACCCGCTTCGCCGACGGATTCCGCTACGGGAAGGGGGCGGAGGTGGGGATAAGCACCAACAAGATCCACGCCCGCGGCCCGGTCGGCATGGAGGGGCTGATGATCTACAAGTACGTCCTCATAGGGGACGGACAGGTGGTCTCCGACTACGTCGGACCCCAGGCTAAGCAGTTCAAGCACACGCCTTCCGAAGAGAAGTATCCGTTCGGGGGACAGCGATGGACCGCAAGGAGATACTGAAGGACGCGACCCGCGTGGTCGTGAAGATCGGCTCGTCGTCGATCATGGGCTCCGGATACGCCGTATCCAGGGGATTCATGGATTCGGTGGCGGAGCAGGTCTCGAGGTTGAAAGCGGAAGGGAAAGAGGTCCTCATCGTCTCGTCCGGAGCCATCCCCATCGGACTGAAGTCCATGGGAGTGAAGGCGAAGCCCAAGGAGGTCCCGATCAGACAGGCGGCGGCGTCCGTCGGGCAGAGCATCCTCATGAAGGAGTGGAGCGACAGCTTCCGCAACCACGGGATGCTGGTCGCCCAGGTCCTCCTGACCATGGACGACTACTCGATCAGGAGCCAGGCCGTCAATCTGAACAATACCATCGAGACCCTGCTGAAATGCGACGTGGTCCCGATCTTCAACGAGAACGACGCCGTCAGCGACTACGAGATCAAGTTCGGGGACAACGACACCCTGTCGGCCATAGTCGCCAGCAGGACCGACGCCGACCTCCTGATCATCCTGTCCGATGTCGCCGGACTCTATGACAGCGACCCCACGTCCAATCCGGACGCGAAGCTGGTCCCGACGGTCGAGGACATCGATTCCGTCCGCCACATGGCCGGCAAGGCGGTCTCCGGAGTGGGGACCGGCGGGATGAAGACCAAGCTGGATGCCGCGGAGATCTGCAGGGATGCAGGGTGCATGATGGTCATCGCCCTGAGCAAGGAGCCCGATGCTGTGTTCAAGGCGTCCATGGGCGAGGACATCGGAACAGTGTTCCTCGCTCCGTCCGGCATATCGAAGAAGAGGCGCTGGATCAAGTCTGCCCACGCCGTCGGGAAGCTGATGATCGACGATGGCGCGGGAAAGGCGGTTCTCGCCCACAAATCCCTGCTGCCCGTGGGCATCAGGGGGATCGAGGGCAGGTTCGACGAAGGGGATGTCGTGGAGATCGTCTGCGGCGACGACGTCATCGCCAAGGGTATAGTGTCATACGACTCCGACGAGCTCTCCAAGATCGCCGGCAAGCGCAGCTCCGAGATAGCGGCCATCCTGGGTCGCAAGGGTCACGACGACGCCATCCTCTCGGAGAACATCGCTCTTCTGTGAGAATCGGAAAGAAATAAACGGTTTCGAAGGGGGCCTGAGCCCCCTTTTATGATCAGAACTTGCCGATCCTGTCGTTGTACTTCTCGTCCCCGAGCTTCTCGAAGACGTAGTAGGCGACAGCGAGCACGACCAGTCCGACCAGGATGCACGCGAACAGCGTGGTGTTGTTCCCGTTGTCGAAGCTGTATCCGCTCCCGACCCCGATGATGGCCGCGAGGATCAGCAGGATGGTGAAGACGGTGTTCTTCTCCATGTTCAGTCCTCCCACTCGGTGATTCCGCTCGCATCGGAGAGGGCGCTCTTGTGGAAGACCGGCTCCTCCACACCCTCCTTCTTCTGCTTGCGGTAGTCAGCGTACGCCTCGAACACCTGCCTGCTCAGCAGCAGGACGATGATCATGTTGACAGTGGCCATCAGCGCCATGAAGGTGTCGCTCACGGAGTCCACGGCGGACACGTCCGCGGTGGTGGCTGCGACGAAGGCGACGATGATGACCAGGATCTTGACTCCCAGGATGACCTTGCCGTTGTCGTTCACGAACCTCGCGTTGGCCTCGGACATGGTGTAGTATCCGATGAGGCTGGTGAACGCGAAGATGAACATGAAGATCGCGATGATGTAGTTCGCTGCCGTACCGATCGCGGTGCTGGAGATGACGTCCTGGACCAGCAGGGATCCCTTGTCGCCGAAGGCGAGGAGGGAACTGTAGTCGCCGTAGGACAGGATGACCAGGGCGGTGAACGTGCACACGACCAGGGTGTCCACGAGGACACCGAAGGACTGGATCAGACCCTGCTTGACGGGGTGCTTGACGTTGGCGGTGGCGGCGATGTTCGCGATGGAACCGAGACCGGCCTCGTTGGAGAACACGCCTCTCTTCAGTCCGTTCACGATGACGGTACCGACTCCTCCGGCGATGAGGCTCTCGGGGCTGAACGCGTTCGTGAAGATCATGCCGATGGCGTTGGGGACGCCCTCGATGTTCAGGCAGATGGCGATGATCGCGAAGACGATCCATGCGATGGCCATGGCGGGGACGATCTTGGCGGAGAACTTGGCGATGGCCTTGAGCCCCCTGAAGATGATCAGCGCCGCGATGATCGCGATGACCGCCGCGAAGAAGTAGTAGTTGTTGTCGAACTCGAACGCTCCGCACAGGGCGTTGGACGCGTTGCAGGCCTGGACGGCCACGAATCCGATACCGAAGGTGAGGATCAGGAGGATGGCGGCGAGGACGCCCAGCTTCCTGTTCTTGAGTCCCTTGGTGGCGTAGTAAGCCGGGCCTCCGAAGTAGTGTCCGTCCGATTTCTTCTCCTTGTAGATCTGGGCGAGGGTCGATTCCATGAAAGAGCTCGCGGATCCGATGATCGCGAACACCCACATCCAGAACACGGCGCCGGGACCGCCCATGACGATGGCGGTGGCGACTCCCGCGATGTTACCTACACCGATACGCGCGCCCATTCCGATGCAGAACGCTTCGAAGGACGAGACGTGCTTGGTTCCTTTTCCTTCCCTGACACCCGAAAAGGACAGGGTGGAGGTCTCCTTGATCTTGGTGATCTGGAGGCCCTTGAGTCTCACCGTGAAGATGAGGCCCAGTCCGATGAGGAAGACGAAGGCGATTCCCCAGAAATAGGAATTGACATGGCCTACGCCGTCCATGACTGAGTCGAATAGCGACATTTCGATAGCTCCCTACGTGCAGGGACCCGCTCATCGACCGTGACCCAGCGCTTTGGATGGCGCGGGCCACGCGGTATATCTTAATTAAAACTTTTGTCGCCCAATGTGTCCTATATTAGACGCGGGGTGATTGTTTATCTATTGAATTTGAAAAATAGTAGATAAATATACAGTAATTCTGTTAAAGAATAGCTGTTCGTCGATACATGCGTGACATTGATTAGCACGGCGGGGGTTCCCGACGAGAACGGGGAGATCGGATTAAGGAGAGGTGACCCGCGAGGCCCTTATTGCGACATATTGAACAACGCAGGTCAAGATTGAAACCACGGCGTGCAGATAAAAAGCAACCTTTTCAGAATGGAATCTGGCGGGAGATAGGCTCCGCTGAAGGAGAAATTTTGGTAGATGAGTGGACCCGGCCGGATTTGAACCGGCGACCTCCGCCATGTCAAGGCGACGTCATAACCATCTAGACCACGAGTCCAGTAATCGCAGGATATCCTTGTTGTACATAAAGATATCGGATTGGCCGAGGCCGGATCCCAAGCTGGACCCGTTCCAGGTCGTTCTGTCGGGGCCCCTATAATGTATATTATATTGGGATTCGGGGAGCGATCGAAATGCTCACGATGGGGATAGAAGGCACGGCGCACACCCTGGGGGTCGGCATCGTGGACGAGGACTGCAACGTCCTGTCCAACGAACTCGACATGTTCCGCCCTCCGCAGGGGGGTCTCCATCCCCGCGAGGCCGCCAACCACCACGCCGAGGTCGCAGCGGACATCATGACCCGCGCCATGGACGTCGCCGGTGTCGGTCCCGAGGATATCGATCTCGTCTCATTCTCCATGGGTCCGGGGCTCGGACCCTGCCTCAGGGTGGCGGCCACCGCCGCCAGGGCATTCGCATGCACCCTCGGCATCCCCATAATCGGGGTGAACCACTGCATCGCGCACATCGAGATAGGCCGCGCCCTCACTGGGTGCAGGGACCCCGCACTGCTCTACGCATCCGGTGGCAACACCCAGGTCATCGCGTTCGCCGAAGGCAGGTACAGGATCTTCGGGGAGACGCAGGACATCGGCGTCGGGAACATGCTCGACAAGCTCGGCAGGGACCTCGGCATGGGGTTCTACGCCGGACCGATGTTCGAGAAGCTCGCCCGCGAGGGGAAGGAGTACCACGAGCTGCCCTATTCCGTCAAAGGGATGGATGTGGCGTTCTCCGGCATGATCACCGCCGCCGTCGCCCTCCACAAGAAGGGCGTCCCTCTCGAGGACATAGCGCTCTCCGTCCAGGAGACCGCGTTCGCCATGCTCACCGAGGTCACCGAGCGCGCCATGGCGCACATCGGGAAGAAGGAGGTCCTCCTCGGAGGGGGAGTCGCTCAGAACGGTCGTTTGAGGGATATGGTGGAGGACATGGCCCACGCCCGCGGGGCCGAGATGTACGTCCCTGACCGGCAGTACTGCAGGGACAACGGCGCCATGATTGCCTGGTTGGGCGCGGAGATGTACGGCTCAGGGGTCAGGATGTCCGTTCCCGAGACTGTCGTCCGTCAGAGATTCAGAACGGACGATGTGGAAGTCACCTGGCGCTGAATTCAGGCCTTCTTGCCTTCCTCGAGCTGCTTGCCGAGGATGGAATCCAGGACCTTCAGGAACTGTTCGACCTGATCCACGGGGACGGATCCTCCGGCGGCGATCTTGTGTCCGCCTCCTGCTCCTCCCACGGCCGCGCACGCTTCGCGCATCGCGACGGCGAGATCGATGCCCCTGTCGAGCTGCCCCCACATCCCCCTGGAGGAGATGTTGGCCGGGTCGTTGGACAGGTTGATCCCGATGGTCGGCTTGTCCGGGTCGGCGATGGATTGCATCGAAACGCCGCAGAGCATCCCGGTGAACCCGGAATCGGTGGAATCGAACCACTGGAAGTGCTCCATCTGCGTCAGGCCCCTGCCGTCGAGCTCCTTCATAGCTTCGACGAGCGACCTGGCGGATTCCTCATCCGTCTCAGAAGCGAGCTTCAGGCATCTCTGGTCGCCCATGCCCGCAGCCACTCCCGCGCCTCCGAGGCCGGAGCGTCCGCAGCTGTTCAGGAGCGAAGCCAATTGTTCCGCATCCATGCCCCAGTCCTTCAGGTTGTACCTGTCGCGGGCGATCTCGTTCATCGACGAGAGCAGGACGCCCTGCGCGGTCATCTTGATCGCGATGAGCGAGGACAGTCTGCGCCTCTCCTCCTCGGTGAGGTCGGAGAACGACTTGTCGTTGGAGACTCCGGCATCGTTCAGGATCTGCGCCACGCCCTCCACGCTCCCGCTGACCCCGCGTATGTACGGGTCGGTGTCGAGGTAGAGCTGCGTCATGAGGTTGCCCGAAGGGATCAGCGATCCCGGGATCCTCTCGATGTATCCGCGCTTGGTGCCTTCCGCAAGGAGGTACTCGTTGAGTCCGGACAGCCCGTTGATGTGCTGCCTGTCCCCGGCGATCCCCGCGAATGCGACCTGCACGAGGTCCCAATTCTTCTCATTGAGAGCGACCGCGAAAAGCAGGCACATGGTGGCCCCGCATCCCGCGACCATCCCGTCTATGCCGTAGAGGTGGGGGTTCGCGTAGACCACGCGCTTCGCTTCGGATATCACGGTGTGATGGTCCAGGACGACGATCGGCACCTCCATCTCATCGAGCTGGTCGATGTACGACGCCCCGAGGTCGGAGACGATGATGCAGTCCGCCTTGGTGGAGCGGATCACGTTCATGTTGTAGTCGTTCAGGGTGGCGAACAGCGTGACCCTGAACTCCTTCCCCTCGCGCAGGAGCGCCTTGGCGATGATCGCCGCAGAGGAAACACCGTCGGCGTCGAAGTGGGAGAACACCTGGATGAAGCTTTGGCCGCGGACCAGGTCCGCGGCTTGTGATAAGGTTGTAAGAAGTTTAGGCGGAAGTTCGTCCATATGGACTCACTTGAGCATGAGCTCCGCGTTGCTGAGGGAATACTTCCAGTCAGCCGGAAGTGTGCCGATCCTCTTGTAGTAGCGCTCGAGCCTCCTGATCTTTGCTTCGATCATGTTGAGGCCCCTCCTGTTGGAGACGTCTCCCTTGTTGTCCCTGAGGTGGACGTTCAGGTCGATGGCGCGCCTCATGAGGTTGGCCAGGTCCTCGGGCAGAGAGGACGCGACGCCCTTCTCCTCCATGATCTGGGTGACACTCTTGCCGGTGGCGAGCTTGACGTTGGGGACTCCGTACTGGTCCCTGAGGACGAGTCCGATCTTGGCGGACAGCATTCCGTCGTTGGCGAGTTTCGCGACCAGGTCCTCAATCTCGGTGGCGTTGAGAGGAACCCAGGAGGGATTCTCGGAGATCATCGGGCGCTTGGATCCCGACTTTCCCTTTCTTCTTGTATGCATTCTTGCCATTTTTGATCCTCCGAATCATATGGCGGCGAGGCTGTCTCCGCCGATGCTTAGGACGTATTTAAAGGTGGGTGGGACCCGGGAATACGTGCGCGTACACGCGTTCTAAGGAAAGGGGGCGGGACGTCGAAGCGTCCGGCGCGAATTTTATCTATCCGTACTTTTTCGACCCCCGCATGACTCGCAGGTCTACGGTCAAGAGGAGGGCGCTAGCGATGGCGCTGGTCCTGTTCACCGTATGCCTGTCGTTCTCGTTCCCCGTTCTTCTGGACGGGGACATCCAGGCGGATTCGCAGGAGACGGTCGTCATCGTCCCCGAGGTGACCCCGGACGACTCCATCGAGGAGATCGTCCTGGACTACGCGAAGGTCGCCACCGAGGTGAAGCACCAGGAGTCGATGGGTCGCGACGTCAAGGTCGTCGATCCAGGCATGCCGGATTCCGAGCCCGAGCGCAAGGTCGTCGAGAAGATCAAGGAGATCATCGGGAACGACCGTTTCGTCCCCGGGGACCGCGTTGCGGGGCCCCAGAAGGACCGCGCCCAGCCTCCCGAGGAGCGTTCCGAACCCCCCATGGAGAAGCGCACCGAGCCCGTCCGTTCCGATATGACGGACGTCCAGCCCGATGCGGACTTCGTCGAGGAGGTCGCGGACTTCATGGACTCCACCGGCGACGCCAGGCTCGCGGACGCATCCGAGCGCCTGAGGACCATCCCCTGGTCGATCCTGATGGATCTGAACGATTCGTTCGTCGCGGTCACATCGCTCCCCACCGAGAGGAAGGACGGCGATGCCGAGACCGACGACGATGCGGACGATTTCCGCATGGAGGAG
>CAVDQR010000043.1:0-10109 GCA_963611065.1 Bacteroides ovatus | reverse complement strand
CCCCAAACTGGCCATCATGGACGAGGTCACCTCCGGACTGGATGTGATCAACGCCTACGAGATCAGGGAGGTCATCAGGAGCATCGCCCGTTCCGGCGTCACGGTCGTGATGTCGTCGCACAACATGTTCGAGGTGGACATGCTCTGCGACCGCGTCGGCATGATCGACCAGGGCAACCTGATCCTACTGGGGTCCCCCGAGGAGCTGAAGGAGGAGTACGGGGTGCAGACCCTGGAGGAAGTCTTCGTCAAGGCGGTGAAAGGGTGAGCCACGTCGCCACGATAATCAGGAAGGAGATCAGGGAGATGCTCTCCCCGGGATCGGTCGTATCGGTCCTGGTGATGGTCATCCTGTTCGCCGGGCTCGGAGGACTCATCGGAGGGGAGGTGGAGAAGACCGCCGAACTCCCCAGATTCGCGATAGTCACCGAAGATTCCTACACATCCGAATACAACGGGCAGACCGTCGAGTGGGATCCCCTCGCGTATCTCTACGACGCCTACGGCAGCAAGTCCGACAGGATCGTCATCCTCTCGGACCGCAGCGACTCCGGCATCATAAACGGGATGAAGACCAGCGGCCTGACGTCCGCCATAGTGCTCCCCACGGCGCAGCAGTTCGCCGACGGCATGTCCAAAGCCGAGGCGATGAACGTGCTCCAGTACTACATCTACGAACCGTCCGGCATGTTCGGATCCGTCTCGTCGACGGTCATGAGCACCATCGTCAACCTGCTCAACACCGACCTGTCCAAGAAGCTCATCGCCACGGGCGGCTCCCAGGAGGACTACTCCTTCGTCACGGCCCCCCTGTCGTCCGGCAGCGGCTCCATCAGCACGGTCGTCAACGGCGAGTCATACAGCGGCGTCACCCCCTACGATATATCGAACACCGTGAGCAGCCAGACCATGATGATCCCCCTGGTCATCATGATCATCATCACGATGATCGGGAGCATCGTCATCAGCTCCATGGGATCCGAGAAGGAGAACAAGACCCTCGAGACCCTCCTGACCCTCCCGATAAGGAGGACGTCGATCGTCAGCGGGAAGATCATCGCCGCCGCGATCGTCGGACTGATCTACGGATTGGCGTACATGCTCGGGATGTCGATCTACATGAACTCCATGACCGGGATGATATCCGGCTCGTCCATCGGCGTGGACCTCGAATCGATCGGCATGGCGCTGGACCTCTCGGATTGGGCGCTGGTGATGGTGTCCATGTTCCTGGCCATCGTGTGCGCCCTCGGCATCTGCATGATCCTCGGTGCGTTCTCCAAGAACTACAAGACCGCCCAGACCATGACGATGCCCCTGAGCATCCTCGCCATGATCCCCATGTTCGTGATCATGTTCACCGGATGGTACGGCGCCGGGGCCGCCCTGCAGGGCGTATGCTTCGCGATACCGTTCTCCCACCCGATGATGGCCATGCAGGCCCTGATGAACGGGGACATGGCCCTGGTGCTCGCCGGGATCGCGTACATGGCGGTGTTCGCGCTGGCGACCATCCTGATAACGGTGAGGATCTACAGCTCGGACATACTCGTCACCGGCCTGGGACAGAGCAGGCTGGTCCAGAAGCTGACCGGGCGCAGGCGAACATCAAATACGTGACGTCAATCGGGATATCATGCTGAGCCGTATCGCGAAGGAGCTCTCGTCCGAGGGTACGAAGGCCGTGCTGGTCCACGGCAACGCGGACATGGATGCGCTGGGGTCCGCCTACGCCATAGCGAGGTGCTTCCCCGGATGCGCCATATTCGCCCCCGACGGGCTGGACCGCGTGTCGAAGATGGTCGCCGCCAAGACCGAAACGGCCGTGCGCGATGGATTGGGGGAGGGATTCGACCGCATCGTGGTCGTCGACACCTCCTCGCCGGAGCAGCTGTGTCCCGTCGACGGATTCCATGCGGACATCGTGGTGGACCACCACAAGCCCACCGGCAAGTGGGACGATGTGGAGCTGTTCTTCTGCGACGAGGGCCGCTCGTCCTGCTGCGAGATCGTCAAGGACCTCATCGAGACCGCCGGGATCGATATACCGAGGGATGTCGCGCTGATGCTCATGGGCGGGATGCTGACGGACAGCGGGCACTTCCAGTTCGCCAACGCGAAGCTGCTGAAGGCGTTCTCCGAGCTCATGTCGATGCACGACATCGCCATGGACGAGGCCATGGGCTTCGTGCAGGCCGGAGTCAGCATATCCGAGAGGATCGCGATGCTGAAGGCCGTCAGCCGCGTCAGGGTCGAGCGCGTCGGTCAGATGATCGTCGCCACCTCCGCGGCGGGGAGCTTCGAGGCATCGTCCTGCAGGGCCCTGCTAGCATCCGGGGCGGATGTGGCGTTCGTCGGGTCCCAGAGGGACGATGAGTTCAGGATAAGCGGCCGCGCCACCCAGGAGGCCGTCCGCAAGGGGATCCACCTCGGCGAGATACTCGGACGCGTCGGCGGGGAGACCATGAGCGACGCGGGAGGCCACGGAGCCGCCGCCGGGATCAACGGCACCGGCGATGTGGAGGCCATGCTCATGATCTGCATGGAGAACACGATGGACGTCATGCGCCGCATCCGCGAGAAGGAGGATGCGGAGAGGCTGGCGAACCTCTGAAATGTTTTAGACCGCCCGGGATGGATTCTCCCGGGCGGGTCTCCGCTTCAGCGGAGCTTCTTGATGTTCTCTACGATGGACTTGAGGTTCTCGTAGTTCTCGGGGTGGGCCTCGAAGTAGGCCCTCACCGGAGCGAGGGTCTCGTACAGCCCGTCGGTGACACCGGACTTCAGGTCCACGGGGGAGAGCCCTCCGCCGTAGTAGGCGGCCTTGAGCTCCTCGTAGCTGGCGAAGTCGATGGGTCCGCCGTACTTCTCGGGGCGGTCGATGTGCATGCCGCCCTGCCTCGGGAAGAGGATGTACCTGCAGATCATCATGATCGGGTTGACGTCCTCGTTCTCCGCCTCGGGCGGGCAGTACGCCTTCTTCATCTTGGCGGCGATGTCCTCCTTGGTGTCGTGGATCCTGATGTTCCCGGAGGGGTCGCTCTTGGACATCTTGGACTCGACGGGGTCCATCCTGTTGCCTCCCTTCAGTCCGGGGAGCAGGGGGGTGTGGAGGGCGACGGGCTTGCTCCATCCGAGCTTGTCCGCGGCATCCCTGGTGAGCATGTGCGCCCTGCGCTGGTCCAGACCGGCGTAGGCCAGGTCCATGTCCATGAAGAAGATGTCCGTGGCCTGGAGGATCGGGTAGAACAGCTTGGATGCGTCCACTTCCGCTTCGTCCTCGGACCTTCCCATGATGGTCATGGCCCTCTTGACCCTCGACAGCGAGGTGACCTTGGCGACCTTGATCGCCATCTCCCAGTAGCTGATGTCCGAGAGGACCTCGCTGGCGTAGCGGAACGTGACCTTGTCCTCGGGGACGCCGAGGGCGATGAAGCAGTCCTGCATGTACCTGGCGCAGGCCTTGATGTTCTCGAGGTCCCCGCCCAGCTTGTCGTTGATGTAGGCGTGCCAGTCGGCCCAGTAGACCGTGACCTGGAACCCGGCGTCGGCCAGGTCCCTGATCTTCTGCGCGACGAGCACCCATCCGAGGTGGACGAGCCCGGAGGGTTCGAAGCCGATGTACGCGGTGGGGTGCTCCTTGGTCCTGAGGAGGTTCTCGATCTCCTCCTCGGTGACTACCTCGACGGTGTTCCTGGTCACAAGGGCCACTTTCTCTTCGACGTTCATTTGGATCGGCGTGCCCATAGCCTGCTCCATTAAAAGCAATGTCGCTGGGATCCGCGACGGGCGCTCTAACTAATGAAGAGTATCCTGTAATACTGCATGCAGTCCCAGCCTTTATCAGGCGGACCGCCGAGACGCGGACATGGACCCCGCGATGATGGCGATCTGCATGGGCATGGCCGCGGCAGGATGCCTCATGGGCCTGTTCAGCGGCATCGTCCCCGGCATCCACGTCAACACCCTGGCGGCGATAATGCTGGCCTTCAACGCCTCCATCCAGGCGTTGCTGCCGCTGGAGCCGGAGCAGGCGGCCATGGCGGCCGGATGCTGCATCATGGCCGCATCCGTGGTCCATTCGTTCGTGGACTTCGTCCCGTCCGTGTTCATCGGCGCCCCGGATTCCGAGGATGCCGTGTCGGTCCTGCCGGGGCACCGGCTGCTCCTCGAGGGAAGGGGGATGGAGGCGGTCCGCGCGGCCGCCATCGGGAGCCTGGTGGGATGCTCCGCATCCATCCTCATGGCGGTGCCGCTGCAATTGGTCCTGCTGAACGGCGCGGCGGAGACGCTGGATTCCCTGACGCCTTTCGTCCTGGTGATCGCGTGCCTGGTGCTGCTGAACGGGGAGAGGGCCCGCGGGAGGCTCCTGCAGGGGGCGTTCGTTTTCCTGCTCTCCGGGATCCTGGGACTCGGATGCATGATCCTCCCCGTGCCCGTGGAAGGAGTCATGGAGGGAGGCAGCGTGATGATGCCCCTGCTCACCGGCCTGTTCGGGATCCCGGTGATGCTCGAGACATCGTCAAAAGCGAAGATACCGGTCCAGAAGGACAGGGTGAAGGACCCCGTGGGCCCGATGCCGGGACTCAGAGGGGTGCTGATGGGGACGTTGGCCGGCTGGTTCCCCGGGATCACATCCACCGTCGGGGCGTCGATGTCCGCCGTGGTGTTCCCGGAGAGGCGTCCGGAGAGATTCATCTCGACCGTCGCGTCCATCGGGACGGTGACGTCCATCCTGTCGCTGGTGACGCTGTCCGTATCGGGCAACGGCAGATCCGGGACGGCCCTGGTGATAAAGGAGATGATCGGGGATGCGATGATCGGACCCGCGTCCGAGCCGTTCCTGATGCTCCTGCTCGCTTCGGCGGTGGCCTCCCTGGCGGGATACTGGCTCACCATAGCCAGCGGGAAGGTGTTCGCGAGGGTCGCGGGAGGGATAAGACCCAGACGCCTCGGGAGGACCGTCCTGGTGCTCCTGGTGGTCCTCACCCTGGTCCTCACGGGACCGGCGGGATTGTTCATCCTGCTGTGCGCGACGTTCGTCGGGCTGGTGCCCTCGGCGCTGGGCACCGGGAGGCTGGTCCTGTGCGGATGCCTGCTGCTCCCGGTGCTGCTGTTCAAGTTCGGATTGTTCCGATCGCTGTTCCAGCTTGGAGAGGGCCTTGGCCATGAACTTCTCGTTGTCCACGACGAACCTCTCGTGGGTGCCGGACCCGACCTCGCCCTTGGCGTCCCTGACGACGACCTTGAAGACGAGCCTCCTGCGGTCGATCTCCACGAGCTCGGTCTCGCAGGTGACGTCCATCCCGACGGGGGTGGCGGCGGAATGCGCCACATCGAGATGCGTCCCGACGGTGCTGCGTCCCTCCTCGAGATGGGGCGCCACGCTCTCGCTGGCGGTCCCCTCGATCAACGCGATCATAGAAGGGGTGGCGAACACGGGGAGCAGGCCGCTGCCCATGGCGGATGCGGTGTTCCCCTCGGTGACCGCTATCGTCTTAGTGCCCTTGATTCCGGTGCTGAGCATGCGACCGCGAACGACGGGATTCATATTAACGTTGCCAGAACACCCTCCGAAGGCGTCACATATACCTACTCGCACGCGTTATAGGCGGGCATGGGATTGGAAGATGACCTCTACGAAGAGCTGTACGAGCTCAGGGAGGCCCTGCGCGAGGACCGCAGGCTCTCCAACGGGCGTATCCCGCAGATATGCTCGGACGAGGCCCTGAGGGAGATGGCCCAGCGCGTCCCGACCAAAGCGGAGGACTTCTCCGCCATAGTCGGCGTGGGCCAGAGGTTCGTGGAGCAGTACGGGGACGATTTCCTCAACATCACGAGGAAATACGCCATCACGGCCGCCAACGGCTCGAACATCGACGCCGAGGCCGCTCAGACGCTCCGCGAGCTGGAGAAGAAGCTCATCAACATCAACAAGGCGAACAGGCTGCTGTTCCAGCCGAAGATCTCCAGGAAGAACGCCTTCGACATGATGCTCCTGCCGGACGCGGACATCATGGGCCTGGTGTTCGGGAACAAGAGGTCGCTCAAGCTGGTGGACACCGCCAAGGGTCCCGAAGCGGCCAAGGTGTTCAAGCACCTCAACGAGATCATCCGCGAGGTCAACAGGGAGCAGAGGGACAAGGGTCAGTACGACCTGTACGTCGCATACCCGTTCGTGGAAGGGAAGACGCCGGACGGCGAGCTGGACATTCGCGCCCCCCTGGCGCTGTTCCCGGTGGTCCTGGAGAAGGACACCCGCGTCATCACGCTGAAGATGGACGATTCGAGGGATGCGATCTACAACAACACGCTCATCCTCGGGTTCATCAAGGCCGGGGGGCAGAACAGACCGCTCCCGGACAACATCCTGGAGGACTACAGCGCCGAATCGTTCCTGTCGAACCTGGTGGAGTTCTACAACACCAACGGCATCACCCTCGACTACACCTACAGCCTGCCCGTCCCGTTCACGGAGTACAAGGCGGGCGAGTTCCCCCGCTACCAGCCCGGGGAGATGAAGCTGGTCCCGAACATCCTGATCGGGAAGTACCCGACGTACTCCAGCTCGATCCAGAGGGACTTCGACGGGATGCTCGCCGGCAGGGAGATCAACGGGATCCTGAACGACCTGATCGTCGATCTGAACAAGACCGACTACCTCTCCGAATACCCCCTCCCGCTCTCCGAGGACGAGATCGAGAAGAAGGGTCTGGAGGCGTCGGAGCACGACCTGATCTACATCAACTCGCTCAACAGCTCCCAGGAGAACATCATCACCGCCATGGACAAGGGCGACGAGATCGTCGTCCAGGGACCTCCCGGCACCGGGAAGTCGCAGGTCATCACCGGTCTGATCACATCCGCCGTCATGAAAGGCAGGACCGTGCTGATGGTCTCCGAGAAGAAGACCGCGCTGGACGTCGTCTACTCCAGGCTGGGCACCCTGTCGAAATACTGCCTGCAGATCGACGACGTGGCCAACAAGGAGAGCTTCTACAAGCAGCTGGCCAGGATGATGGGCTCCTCCAACCCCGTCAGGCCCTGCGACGTGGAGTCCGTGTCGGACAGCATCGACAGGGACGTCCTGATGCTGGACAACATCGCCGACGTGATGTACAAGCCCGGCGAGTTCGGCATCGAGCCGTACAAGCTGTACGCCATGGACAGATGGCTGGACCTCAACGACAAGCGCCAGTTCGAGGAATACCAGCTGCTGAAATCCAACATCGAGCCGTCGCTCCTGGACCTCAAATACGCCGAGGTCAGGGAGCTCCACAGGAAGTTCGCCGACCAGGTGCTCATGAGGAACTTCAACGAGTACATCCAGCTCGTCAAGAAGTACCCGTGGATGACGCAGATGAAGTCCGACCTCTCCGAGTACAACATCGGAGAGATGAAGGCGGACATGCTGGACCTGGAGAACCAGATGGCCGAACTGAACTCCAAGGGATTCATCGGCAAGCTGTTCTCCAAGGGGAAGGTGGACCGCGAGGCCACCGCCGTCGTGGGGAAGTACTTCGTGAACGTGAACCCGCACACCCTCGATGCCGTGAAGAGGGACCCGCGCGGGTTCTTCGAAGCGCTGGACGGGTACGAGACGTACTCCGCCAGGGCCACCATATACAACAGACTCAAAGATTCCGAGAAGAACTACGGCGAGGACATCCTCGGCGTATCCTCCGAGACGAAGATGTCCTACCCCGAGAGCAACGACAGGATCTACGAATGGATCCTGAACGAGCACCTCCAGAGGTTCGACGCGTCCCACAAGGACATCATGCAGGAGATCTGGGATTTCGAGTCCATCATCTCCGACATGGACAGGAAGATCGGCGAGAAGAGGGAGCTGTGCAGGGACAAGGTCGAGGAGATCTTCCAGCAGGACCTGAAATACATCACCGAGTCCAAGAGGCGCGGGGACATCGCCAGGATCGTGGAGTCCAAGCGCAAGTGGAACCTGAACAAGTTCATCAACCGCTACGGGTACGAGCTGTTCAAGGGCGTCCGCGTATGGCTGCTGACCCCCGAGGTGGTGTCCGAGATCCTCCCGCTGGAGATGGGCATCTTCGACGTGCTGATCTTCGACGAGGCGTCGCAGATGTACGTCGAGAAGGGGGTCCCGTCGATCTACCGCGCCAAGAAGGTCATCGTCGCCGGCGACCACAAGCAGCTGCGCCCGTCCTCGCTGGGTATGGGGAGGATCGACTACGAGAGCGACGAGGACGACCCGGAGGACGAGGTGTCCGCCGCGCTGGAGGAGGAGAGCCTGCTGGACCTCGCCAGGTCCAGGTACGACTCCATCCTGCTGAACTTCCACTACCGCTCCAAGTACGAGGAGCTCATCGCGTTCTCCAACTACGCGTTCTACGGGGGGAGGCTGTACGTGTCGCCCAACGTGGAGGAGCCGGAGCGCCCGCCCATAGAGGTGTTCCGCGTGAACGGCCTGTGGGAGGACAAATCCAACATGGCCGAGGCCAAGAGGATCGTGGAGCTCCTGAAGGAATTCTTCGCCAACAGGAAGAACAACGAGACCGTGGGCATCATCACGTTCAACTCGTCGCAGAGGGACCTGATCAGCGATGTCCTGGACGACGAGTGCGCATCGGACCCGTCCTTCGGGAAGGCGGTCAACGACGAGATGCGCAGGTTCGACAACGGGGAGGACGTCGGTCTGTTCATCAAGAACATCGAGTCCGTCCAGGGGGACGAGCGCGACGTGATCATCTTCTCCATCGGGTACGCGAAGAACAGCGAGGGCAAGCTGATGCAGAGGTTCGGATGGCTGAACAACCGCGGAGGCGAGAACCGTCTGAACGTCGCCATCTCCAGGGCCAAGAAGAAGATCATGATCGTCACGTCCTTCGAGCCGGAGGACCTCCAGGTGGACAACGTGAAGAACGACGGCCCGAGGATCCTGAAGAAGTACCTGCAGTACGCCCGCGCGGTGAGCGACGGGAACAGGGACCTGGCGGATTCCATCCTGAAATCCTTCGGGGACGACCGCTGGGACGAGCCCGACGAGATAGGATCGTCCAAGGTCGCGGACCGCGTGTTCAACGCCCTGACCCGCAAGGGGTACACGGTCGAGAGGAACGTCGGGATCGGCGGATACCAGATCGACCTGGCGGTCAAGCAGAACAACAGGTACATCCTCGGGATCGAGTGCGACAGCCACCTGTACTCCCTCCCGTCCTCGACCAGGGAGAGGGACTACCACAGGCAGAAGTACCTGGAGTCCAGGGGCTGGAGGATCCACAGGGTGTGGACCCCCGGCATGTGGAAGAACCCCGACAGGGAGATCTCCAGGATAATCGAGGCCATCGAACGCGGAAGCAGCGTTTGATCCCGTCAACCGTCTTACGGCGCCGGGCGCCATGATATACCCCGGCGCCGATTCTCCCCCATGGATTTCATGGAACTGGCCGAGGAGAGATACTCCTCCAGGAAGTACTCCGACAGACCGGTCGAGCAGGAGAAGGTCGACGCCATCCTCGAGGCGGGGAGGCTCGCGCCCACCGCCAAGAACCTCCAGCCCGTCAGGGTGCTCGTGGCCGACACGCCGGAGGCGCATGCGAAGCTCGCGAAGACCGCGAGGCTGTACGGCGCGCCGCTGGGATTGGTGGCCGTCGTGGACAGGGACGTGTCATGGACCAGGCCGTTCGACGGGAAGGACTTCGGGGACATCGATGCGAGCATCGTCATCACGCAGATGATGTACGAGGCCCAGTCCCTCGGACTCGGATCGGTGTGGATCGGCTACTTCGACCCCGCGGTACTGAAGGAGGAGCTGGGACTGAAGGAGAGCGAGGAGGTCTCCGGGATCCTCGCCGTCGGATACCGCGCCGACGAGACCTCGAACAACCACGGCAACAGGAAGAGCATCGACGAATTCAGAAGCCGCATCTGATTGATTTAGTACATCCTAAATACTTTAACGGCGTTGACCGCGACATGGCTAAGAAAACGGTCAAGATCGAAGGCATGATGTGCGAGGGCTGCGTGAAGAGCGTCAAGAAAGCGCTCTCCGAGGTCCCCGGCGTCACCGATGTCGAGGTCAATCTGAAGAAGGGCAACGCCGTGGTGCAGGGCGAGGTCGAGGACGAGGC
>CAVDQR010000042.1:0-10224 GCA_963611065.1 Bacteroides ovatus | reverse complement strand
GTAGACGGATGCCCCGTACAGGACGTGGTCGTCGCGCTCGTCGAAGCACGCGGAGACGAACTCCATCAGACAGGTCGCGTAATCGGCCGACTTCGGGACCCCTCCGAAGGCCGACGAGTACGCCGCCCTTATCTTCCCTTCGAGGTCGGACACCTGGTCGGCATCCACGAAGCGGGATGCGGACTGCAGGGAGTCCGTCCCCCTGCCGGGGACGTCCGATAGGACGGCGAGATACGATTCCAGCGTCACGGTGTAGCTGACGGACAGCTTCTTCCCCATGTGCTCCCACACGTAACGCTCGGTGCTGTCCGAATAGTACGTGAACGAACCGGTGCGGACCTCCTGCCCATCGTCGCCTTCGAAGTAGACCGAGACGGTCCACGTCCCGACGGGATGCTCGATCCACGTCAGCATCGGCGTGTCCTTCGTTATGGAGAACGAGGAGGCGTCGGTGTCGCAGCGGACCTCCCAGAAGTACGACGGATCCTCCGTCTGGGGGACATCCGTCAGGGTGACGGTGAACCTCCCCTCGGAATCCAGGGCGCAGCGGAAGCCGTCGGATACGAAGCCGTCGGACATCACGACGTAGGTGCGGTCGTCCATGACGAACGCTCCGTCGGGGGGCCCAGGCGTGGGATGCGGGTCCACCACCTCCGCGGGCGCCGCCGAGAGGGCCACGAGCAGCACGGACATCACAGCCACGAAGATCACGGCCGCGGCGGTGATCTGCCTGATGCGGCGGTCGACGTTCCTCATGAACCTGCGGCGCTCGCGCACCATCGAGCTGGTGTCGGCTCCGCAGTTCGGACAGAAGGGTGTGTTCCCGACCTCGGCTCCGCAGTTCGGACACTTCATGGGTCGGGAAGGGGTTTCAGAACACCGTGGTGTAGGTGCAGACGATCGACACGTCCTGATAGGCGGAGAACACGACGGTCCTGTCCTGGGACAGGTTGAGCTGCGTCTCCCTGCCGTCCTGGATCAGGGTTATGATCACGGGTCCGTCCGTGCTGATGAACTTCAGGTCGACGGCCGCGTTCTTGGCGACCTTCACGTCTCCGGAGACGTACTTCCCGTCGTACTCGAAGGCGGCGTCGGTGACCGTCTTCCCGTTCGCCAGGGACATGGTCACGTCGATGCAGTCGGCGGGGATCTCCCCGGACTCCGGCACGTCGTCCGACCAGGCCTGCAGGCAGACCCTGTCCATGTAGACGACATCGTCGTCCCCGAAGGAGACGTAGGAGCCCTCGGCGGCCTCGTAGAGCAGCCAGGCGTATTCGGAGACCCATGCGGAGCCATCGACGGGGACGTATCCTTCGAACTCGTTGGCGTACTTGGAGTTGACCTTCTCGCCGAAGTCGTACACGGAGACGGCCAGTCCGTTGTCCGCGATGTCGACCTGCTTCAGCACGAGGATGTCCAGATCGCCGTTCAGGCTTATCGTGAACGCGCCGTTATTTTCCGCGTACAGCGACGTCAGCGGCTGGGCCACGCCGTCGTAGACCGCTCCGGCGACGCCGTCGCATCCGATGGTGAAGGTCACGGGCTGGTCGGCCTTGACGACGTACGGCGAGCTCATCAGGGCGCCGTCCGCATCGTACAGGGATATTCCCGATTCTGCGGTGATCTTGTAGGTCTCCCCGGAAGCGAGGTTGTCGTTGCCGTCCCCGCTCATGGCCAGGACGACGATCATCGCGGCGAAGACCACCATGGCGATGCCGGTGATGTAACGGACGGTCCTGAGGGGCCTGCCGTCGGACTTGGCGCTCCTGTTGCGGAGCGCGTCGCGCACCGAGGAGGTCCTCTTCTTCTTGGCCGGTGCGGCGTCCGCCGTGGCGGCCTCCGCCTCCGAGCCGGCCGCGGGGGTCATGCTCAGGGACGGGTAGATCTCCTTGAACGAGACCTTCATGTCCTCGGGGGTCTCCTCGGACACCCTCACGAAGATGCCGGAGGATGCCATCTCGAGGCCCTGGTGCGCCATACCCTTCACGAAGGTCATGGCGGGCACGAGGGGCTCGTCGCCCTCCTTGGCGATCCCGATCGTCAGGGGGTAGACGGACACGACGCTCAGGGACAGGCCGAACACCTTGGAGATGTCCGACATCTTCCCGAAGTAGGAATCGAAGTTCTTGGGTCCGTCCTGGCCCACGGCCCTCATGTACCTGGCGCCGAGGACGACCATCATGTAATCCGTATCGAACCCGAGCTCGTGGAGGGACGAGAGCAGATAGAGCATGTACCCCTCGACGAATCCCCCGTCCCTGGATGCCGCCTTGATCGCGTTCCTGGTGGGGGTCTGGTCCTTGCTGACCCTGCGGGTCCTCTTCATGAGGATGGAGCAGCTCAGACCGTAGTAGAGCGCGCCGGATTCGGCGTAGAACACGGATGCCACGCCCTCCTCCACCATCCTCAGGAGGTTGGTGGTGACGGTGGACCTGGGCATGTTGACGATGTTCACCACATCGGTCACGCACAGCGGCCTCTCGTAGATCGCCTCGACGAGCTGGGTCTGGATGTCGTTCATCAGGAGGGCGACGCCTCCGTCGATCTCGACGACCATGAACTTCTCCGGCTCGGCCATCTGCGGGAGCGACGTGTTCACGTACGGCTCGGGCTCCGGCTCGGACCTCTCGTAGACGACCTTGATCCTCACGGAATCATCGGTGCTGAAATCCTCCGAGGATGCCACGGAAAGGGTCTTCCCGGTGGCGTTCTCGATCATGTACTTGACGAAGAGGGACAGCATGTCCATCTTGCCCTTCATGGACGCGTCGCCCTCGAACACCATGGTCGGGGGGTTGAGCGAGAACACGCTGAGCTTGAATCCCGTGATGGCGCAGAAGCGCTCCTTGACGGACTGCATCACGGAGTCGATGGGACCGGTGCCCACGGCGTCCTTGTTGGCGGCGGCCAGGTCCTTAGCGTATCTGGCGCGGAGCTGCCCGTGCTCCAGGCCGATCTCGGCCAGGTAGCTGTCGAGCATGTTGGCCACGCTGGAGAGCCCGGTGTAGCGGGCGTCGGGGGACGAGAAGACCTCGCGGGACTCCGCGACGGCCTCGGGCGACGGTTTGGACGAGCCGGCGATCCTCAGGGCCAGGATGGAGTAGTAGACCTCCTTCTTGGCCGGGTCGGGCTTCGACCTGACGATTATCCCCGCGTCGACCATCTTGTCCAGGACGAAATGGAGGGACGAGGAGGGCAGTCCGAGGGCCTCCGCGATATCGCTCGGCCTCTTCTTTCCCCCGCATAGGAGATCGTACACTGCGATCTGCTGGGGATCGGACATGGCCACGACCCCTTTCTCGGTCATGAGGACCGCGAAATCACGCAGGTAGTCATCTTGCGAGCGCATGAAGGCGCTTATCGCTTCTGTTTATAATAATGGGAGGGCGGATGACTCGGAATCGGTGCGAACCATGCATCGCAGGAAGGGCATCCTGGGGCGCACCTTGAGGATCAGGTCCCTCAGTTCGTGGGCCGCTGCGCGCGGATCCTCCTGCGCGACGACCGCGGAGACCACGGCGGCGGAGTCCGCTCCGGCGCGGATGACGTCCTGGATGTTCCCGCGGTTGATCCCGCCGATGGCGACCACGGGGACGTCGACGGCCTGCCTGATCTCGAATATCGCCCCGAGCCCCAGCCCCTGCTTGGCGTCGGGCTTGGTGGAGGTGATGAAGATGGATCCGACGCCGAGGTAGTCGGCGCCCTGCTCGACCGCCTCGATCGCCTGTTCGACGGTCTGCACGGACGCCCCGATGATGGCGTCGTCGCCCATGAGCCTGCGGGCCTCCGACACGGGCATGTCCGACTGTCCCAGATGAACGCCGTCCGCACCGGACGCCATGGCGATGTCCACGCGGTCGTTCACGAAGAAGAAGCGGTCCATCTCATCGGCGATACCGGCGATGGCCTTGGCCTGTGCCAGCATCTCCCTTCCGTCGGTGTGCTTCATGCGCAGCTGGACCGCATCCGCCCCGCCCTCGTAGGCCATCCTCGCCACCTCGGCGTCGGAACGGCCGCGGGAGAGGTCGGAATCGGTGACCACGTACAGATCGAACATGCCGCGGACATGAGGATGCGCCTATATCGCCGTTGGCCTCCGTCGCAAGGTATTTCACCGAGGCCGAAAACTCGGAGGGCGTGAGCATCCTCTACCGCTACGGATCGAGATGGTACATCAACATGACCAACAGGTGCCCCTGCAGGTGCACGTTCTGCGTCAGGAACAGCACCCGGAGGCTGGGGGACGCGGACGACCTCTGGCTCAAGAAGGAGCCGACGGTCGGGGAGGTCATGGCCGAGATCCGCTCCAAGGCGTCCGACGCCGAGGAGATCGTGTTCTGCGGGTACGGCGAACCGACCGAGCGCCTCGACGACCTGTTAGAGATCGCGAGGAGGATCCACACCGAGACAAAAGCCCGCGTCCGCCTCGACACCAACGGTCTGGGCAACCTGATCAACGGCAGGGACATCGTCCCCGAGCTGGCACAGGTGCTCGATGCCATCTCGATAAGCCTCAACGCCCCCGACTCAGACGAGTACATGGAGGTATGCAGGCCCAAGTTCGGCAAGGATTCGTACCCCGCGCTGATCGCGTTCATCGAGGAGGCGAAGAACCTCATCCCCGACGTGACCGTATCCGTCGTCGGAGGGAGCATATCCGAGGAATCCGAGGAGGAATGCCGCCTCATGGCGGACCGGTGGGACGTTCATTTCAGGGTCAGATGAGGGCTTCTGGCACGTCGGCGCGGGCCTCGAACCGCCGACCGAACCGTTTATCTATAGTAATAGTATGGGCGCCTTTTGATACAGATGACTGGCGAAGGCATCAAAAAGAAGAGGGACCCGATATTCTCGGTCTGCTTCGTCGTTTTCGTCGTAGCATGCGTAGGCATCCTCGGTGTCTACGTCGACGAACACTACCTGCAAAAAGATGAAACTAAAGTCGCCTACGGCGACAAGGTCACCGTCGACTACGTCGGCTCGTTCTACGCCTACAACGGCGAGTCCAACGCCGTCGTGTTCGACACCTCGATCGCCAGCGTCGGCAAGAACGATGACATCGCCAAGGCCAACAGCTTCTCCAAGAGCTCCTACTCGACCTTCAGCGTAACCGTCGGAAGCAAGGGTGCCCTCGAAGCCTTCGAGAACGCCCTGGTCGGACACAAGGTCGGGGACACCGTCAAGGTCATGATCCCCGCAGGGGAGGGATACGTCGCCCCCGCCGGATCCGTGTACGAGAACGTGAGCACCACCTTCACCGTCCCCGCGGTGCAGGAGATGACCAAGGTCCAGTTCACCGATGTCTACGGAAGCGACATCACCCTGACCGCCGGGACCTCCGTCCAGATCACGACCGCCTACGGATGGACCGGACTCGCGACCCTCGTGAGCTCCACCAACACGGTCGTCATCCAGAACATGCCCACCAGCGGCGAGACCTACCAGTACATCGGAAACGACGACAGCAAGTACGGCAAGGTCAGCTACAAGGTCAACAGCATCTCCAGCGACGACATCTCCGTCACCATCTCCTTCAGCGACACCAAGGACGTCGGCAACGGCGCCATCGCAATGATCGAGCTCAACGTCGACGGACAGAAGGTCTACATCACCGGGGTCGGAAGCAACACCTACTCCTACAAGACCTGCCAGGAGACCTACAACGCCGACCTCTACTTCGAGATCACCATCAAGACGATCGGATCCTGATCGTCCCTAGGGGCTCCGCCCCTCCAAACGCATTACGGGGGACCTCCCCCGGATTTCTACGATTCTTCACAATGATGTTGGGAATAGCCGGGCCGGAGCCCGGTTGTGGTTTCAAAGGATCTCTTCCAACTTGGAGAGCATGTCCGCCGTGTCCTTCGCGAGGAACCTGACGACGCGCTCCTTCTTGGAGCCCTTGTCGACGAGGGCGTCGGGGACGGACTTGGATTTGGAGAGGGCCTTCTCGGTCGACTCCATGAACTTGTCCTTGGCCAGTTCGACCTGGACGGACTTCAGCCCGACCTCCTCCATGACATCGAGCATGTCCGGGGTGCAGGCGAGGCTCATGATGCAGCGCATCTCGGGGTAGCGCTTCATGACCGCCATCAGGATGTAGGACAGCCCCTCGGCAGTCCCGAACTTGGCGGGCCCGCCTTTCCTGATCATGCCGTTGTGGACCGTGAGCCTCTTGTCGATGGCCGCGATCTGCTCCGGACCGGCGGCGTTCCTCATCGCCATGGCGATGTTCATGCCGTTCTTCGGAACGAGCTCCTCGGGAACGATGTCGAGTATGCGGGATGCGGCGGAATCCAGGGCGTCGAGCACCATGAACCCCTCGCCGTCCCCTTCCCCGACCATGGGATCCACGACGGGGTCCCCCTTGCCGACGGGATACTGCTTGGCGATGGCCTCCTGGATCAGCTCCCTGGACTTGAACACCGCATTGGCGACGTCCATGCCCTTGGCCATGTGGGCCGTGATGTACGAGGACAGGACGCACCCGCTCCCGTGACCGGCCTTGTTCAGGCGGGGGTACTCCATCTTGGTGAATTCCGAGGACAGATAGAGCAGGTCGACGACGTTGGGCGCCTGGAAGTGCCCGCCCTTCATCAGCACGGCGGAGCCCTGCTTCCCGATGAGCTCGGCGGCGAGCCTCACATCGTCCTTGGTCTTGATCTTCATCTTCGCGAGGACCTCGGCCTCGCTCTTGTTCGGGGTGACGAGCTCGCAGATCGGGAGGAGCTTCCTCCTCAGGGCGTCGGCCAGGTCGTCGTCCATCAGGGAACTCCCCGTGCCGGCGATCATGACCGGGTCGACGACCAGGGGGGCCTCGTGGTCCTCCAGGATGTCCGCCACGGTGCCGACGATCTCGGCATTGTAGAGCATCCCCGTCTTTATCGCTTTGATGTCGGCGTCCTTCAGGACCGCCTCCAGCTGCTCTTTGATGAATTCCTCCGGCAGCGGGAGGATGCCGTTGACGCCGCGCGTGTTCTGCGCGGTGACGGCTGTGATGACAGTCGCGGCATGGACCCCCACGGCGGACATGGCCTTCACATCGGCCTGGATGCCAGCGCCCCCTATCGAGTCCGAGCCTGCGACCGTGAGTGCAGATCTCATGCCAGACCCTATAATCTAAGCTTTATATAGAACGCGTCGAGAAGGTCGGAAAAGGACACCGTCCGGATGCGCCGGAAACGTCCCGAAAAACGTTATATACGGTCGTCCCCAGTCAAGGCGCGATGAAGGTCTACAGCGTTAATTTCCTTTTGAAAGGAAAGACCCCGTACAAGGATCTGGCGCCGGTTTTCCCGGATATCCTCAAGATGCTCCTCGAGGAGATCGGACAGATGCCCGAAGAGGAGGAGATCCTCCAGATGCTGATCGACCTCAACGTCTCCGACCTGGAGAAGAACAGGAAGCCCGAGGGATACAACCGCAAAGGGAAGGTCCGCCTGGTGTTCCCCATGGACAGGAACGAGTTCTACATCAAGACCTACATCAAATCCCAGGATCTGAATCACATCGCCGACAACATCAGCAACATGCTGACCGCCGCCGGGATCAAGTTCACGACGACTCAGAACGAGGACGTCGAGTTCTGAACGTCATTCCGAAACCTCTTATCCTTCTTCAACCGCATGACTTCCTGACAGAGCTTCTTCCGCTGGTCGATGCCGATTCCTGCTCGAAAGGATTGTTTGCAACATCGTTCCTTATCATTTCGAGGATTTCGTCCATAGACATGTCATCGTAGATCCGTCTCCTCCAAAGCGTGTAATTATCTGAATCCGATGGCACAGAAGTCATATCATTTGTCAATGGTCCATCTCATCAATAATCTTTTCTTCAGTAACTCTTGTGCGAATACCATAGTTGTTTAATAACAATAATTACAAACATAACAAAGATTGCATAATATATACTATATATCGGACACATATGCCAATACGTGAAAATGAGCTAAGAAGTCGCAGAAGCGATTGCCTCCCGGGAGGGACGGTCGTACATCACCATCTAGTCACAATGTTGGGAAGTGCCTTGTTGATATTTCCGCAGCCCACAGATGGGGCGTGAGATACCTCAATAATATCGCCAGTTCCATCGTGGCGGAAAATCCGTCGATCAAGGGATTCGATCGTTGCAATCTGTACCGGATGAGACAATTCTACTTCACATAACCGGAGGTCGAATTTGAGGTTACACTGTCACCACAATCGAACCAGATCCCTATTCCCGCCATCTAATAATCCACATTACCGGGCCGAGAGAACCATACATCGATTCAGCCGGGCGGATCCCTCGACGATATCAGGACGGCTGGTCGTTTGGATGCTCCACCCGCTGGTTTAAAATACAGCATTATTCAACCGTCCAAATGACCACCGTACGGTATTAATACACCCTCGATATGTCCATTTTCGTCGACTAGAATAGACAAATGTCTAATCACGTGACACAGTGATGGACATGTGTCGTTTCCTTTCGACCGACAGAGATGATACATATGGGCAGAGAGGAAATCCTCAGCGATCTGAAGACGTCCATCGAGACATGGAACATCGCGCTGGCGCAGAAGGCCACCCAGGAGGCCGTCGATTCGGGACTGAGCGTCGCCGAGATCATCGCCGACGGACTCGGCAAGGGGATGGAGACCATCGGCATCAGGTTCGACAAGGCCGAACTCTTCCTCCCGCAGGTCGTAGCGGCATCCAAGACCATGGAGGCCGCCCTCAACATCCTGGAGCCCCTGATGTCGCAAGGCAAGGGGGCCATGAAGGGGACGGTCGTCATGGGCACCGTCGAGGGGGACATCCACGAGATCGGGAAGAACGTCTGCTGCGCCATGCTGCGCGGCGCCGGATACAAGGTCATCGACCTCGGACCCGATGCCACCGCCCAGGATTTCATCGATGCCGCGGAGGAGAACGATGCCACGGTGCTCGCCGGATCGGCCCTGATGACCACCACCCTCGAAGCTCAGAGGGAACTCGTCAAGACCGTCAAGGAGTTCGAAGCGCCGTACAAGTGCATCTTCGGAGGAGCCCCCTGCAGTCAGGAGTGGTGCGATGAGATCGGCGCGGACGGGTACTCCGCCACGGCGAACGAGATCGTCGGCCTCGTGGACGGGCTGATCTGACCATCCTCCCCCCTCCGTTCCGACCTTTGATCCCCGTCGGTCGGAGGGGCGAATAACTCCTCCAACCTAATGTATTTAAAGAATATCCGTCCCATGTAAAATCATAGTAAAATACTACTTATATTTTTCCTATAATTTTTTTCGACCAAAAATTTCACTATTTAAAGATATCTAACAAATCCACGAAATCAAGTTGGAACATATATCCAAATGGACAGAACCGACAGACTTATTGCAAATGGTTAAATAGCGTCCAGAAGGGTCTTTTTTCCAAGGAGGGCGGTCCGGCGACCAGCGGGTCTCTAAAACCTAGCCAGCGGGGTTCGACACCCCGGCCTTTCGCCAGGTCAGTGTTTAGAATGATTGGATTCACAGATCCCCAGATTCAGCATCTCATGGAATACGGCGACGCCGACTACTCGCACATGGAGTTCGAGGACGCGGCCGATCGCGACAGGCAGTTCGCCAAGCTCATGTCCAAGACGGAGGCGGCGAACGATGCTATGATCAGGGGGATGATAGCCAATCCCACCAGGCACGACCTCTCGGCATTGGAGGCGAGGATCGCCGAGGCGCTCAGGGCCAGAGGATTCATCGAGGTCAGGACGCCCACGTTCGTATCGATCCAGCAGCTCTCCAAGATGACGATCACCCCCGACCACCCGCTGTACAAGCAGGTGTTCTTCATAGACGACAAGCGCGCCCTCAGGCCCATGCTCGCCCCGAACCTCTACGTGGTCATGCGCAGGCTCAGGGACCACACCGACGGCCCGGTCAAGATCTTCGAGATCGGACAGTGCTACAGGAAGGAGTCCAAGAGCTACAGGCACCTCGAGGAGTTCACCATGATGAACCTCGTGGAGCTCGGACCCGAGGGGGACCCCGTCGACTGCCTCAAGACGTACATAGCCGACGTCATGGAGGCCGCGGGATTGGATTACACCCTCACCCGCGAGGAGTCCGACGTCTACGTCGAGACCCTGGATGTCGAGGTCGACGGCACCGAGGTCGCCTCCGGGGCCGTCGGACCCCACAGGCTCGACGCCGCCCACGACGTGCACGAGGCCTGGGCCGGCGTCGGATTCGGACTGGAGAGACTC
>CAVDQR010000041.1:0-10243 GCA_963611065.1 Bacteroides ovatus | reverse complement strand
GCAATGGGAGAGGGATATGCGTAATGAACCTGTCGGGAAACGCATCCATCCCCTTGTCTATGATACGGCGCCATTCCATTCTTCGGTATGACGGCTCGTGAAACGGGCGTAATCCGTTCATCTCGAAACTCTTCACAACTCTTCAAAACTCTTCAGATGAAGAGTTGATATACGCAGTACCCGATGTCTGGCGCATGAAGGTCCCTGAAAAGAGTCCCGCCATCGGTACCGTCCTCTCGAAACCCATCGACACCTCGGAGGATACTATCAGGTATGCGAAGGAGTACAACGACAAGTACCTCCATTGGGACGAACTGAAGTACAGGGAATTCGGGGAATCCGACAGGATGGAGGTCTGGAGGATGATGAAGGTCATGAGATTCATGTCCTACCGTCAAGTGAGGATAGGGGGCCTCCTGATCTCCTACACGCCCTCCGACAATTACATCCAGAGGACGTTGCACGAAGTGGACTCCAGGATAGCTTCGGGTTTCCTCACCTCCGACGGGATCGACAGCAAGAGGAGGATCATGCTATCCGTCAGCTCCATGATGGAGGAATCCATAGCATCCAGTCAACTGGAGGGGGCCTCCACCACGACCAAGCTCGCGAAGAAGCTCCTACGTTCGAATCTCCAACCGAAGGACCGCTCGCAGCACATGATCCTCAACAATTATCGCGCCATGCAGTTGATCAAGAGCCGTTCGAACGAACCTCTGACCCCCGATCTCATAAAAGATATCCATCGGACGATTACAGACGGGCTGATGGAAGTCCCTGAAACCTCAGGGAGGTTCAGAGAGGATGATTCGATCGCCGTCAGGGACGTGTACGAGGACATCACCTATCACATGCCGGTCGGGCATGAGAAGATAGCCGGGATGGTGGATGACCTGTGCGCGTATGCGAACGACGACACGGAATTCGTGCACCCCATCATCAAGGGCATCCTCATCCATTACTCGCTCGCCTACATCCATCCGTTCCTGGACGGCAACGGACGGGTGTCCAGGGCACTGTTCTATTGGTACTGCCTGAAGAACGGCTACTCCATGGTGGAATACCTCTCCATATCGAAGGTCATCAAGAATCACAGACAGGGCTATGACATGGCGTATCTGCTCTCCGAGACGGACGATGAGGATGTGACCTACTTCATCAGATACAACCTGAAGATGATCTCCGAATCCATCGATGTCTTCGACACGTATCTGAAGAGGAAGATGAGGGAACAGGAGGACACCCTGGAGGATCTGAAGGGACGCGGGCTGAGCTACAGACAGTCGCAAATCCTCAAGGATATGATGCGCAGCGGGGAACCCACGTCGCAATACGAGCTGTCCGTGAAGTATCAGACGACGGTACCCACCATAAGGAGGGACCTCGTGAAGCTGATGGACATGGGATTGGTGAAAGCGTCGGGAAAGGACGGCCACAGGCAACTCTATGTCTACGACCCGAAGAAATGAAACTCTTCACAACTCTTCAAAACTCTTCACATGAAGAGTTAGGCCTGCTCTGAGGACGGTCGAATCGGATATGTACTGCATAGGGATGGGGGTCGCATGAACACTCCCGATGCGAATCCGGCCATCCGGTACGACCGTGTCAAATTAGGCACGAGGGATTTCGACGAGATCGGCAGGATCTACGTCGATTCCTTCCCCGTCGAGGAGCGGGTGCCGCTCGATTCGCTGCTGTCCGCTCCCGAAGGGGTGCAATCGGACCTCATGGCGGTGAAGATCGGGGAGGACGTCGTAGGGATGTGCTGCGTCATCCGCAACGACCGCCTGACGTTCCTGTTCTACCTCGCCGTGTCGGACAGGTGCCGGAATCTGGGATTGGGCCGGATCATCCTGGAGCACGTCAGATCGACCTACGCGTCCCCGATAATCCTCAACATCGAGCTCGTGAGCGAGGACCTCCCCCCGACGGACATCCGCGTCAGGAGGCGCTCGTTCTACCGGAGGAACGGATTCTCCGACACCGGCATGGTCCTCTGCGACGGACAGGGGGAGTTCAACATCCTGTCCGATTCCGAGGCCGACCTCGATGAATACGGGAGGTTCCTGGACTCCCTGGGATGGGGATCGTGCTCCATCGTCCCGAACGCGGCGAAACAAGACACTTGTAAGTATCCGTGAGCCCTTCGGGTCTCCCATGGTCAAGAAAACCAAAGGTCAGGAGCTCTCCGAGAAGCTCCTCAGCGACCGCAAGAGCATCCCCGAGTCCAAGAAGGGCTTCGTCGGGGAGGCCGAGCAGTTCTGCGAGGGATACAAGCAGTTCCTCTCCAACAAGACCGAGCGCGAGGTCGTGGACTACGTGCTCCCGATCCTGAAGGAGAATGGATACAAGGAGTACTCCCGCGGATCCAAGCTCAAAGCGGGATCCAAATTCTACAAGGTCAACCGCGGCAAGACCATCCTGATGTGCACCAAGGGGAAGAAGCCGGTATCCGAGGGCGTCCGCGTCACCGTCGCCCACATCGACAGCCCCAGGCTCGACTTCAAGCCCCACCCCCTCTTCGAGGACGCCTCCATGGCGTTCTTCAAGACCCACTACTACGGCGGGATCAAGAAGTACCAGTGGACCACCATCCCCCTGTCCATCCGCGGCGTCGTCTACACCAAGGACGGGAAGAAGGCCACGATCAGGATCGGGGAGAACGACGATGAACCTTCTTTCCTCATCACCGACCTGCTGCCCCACCTGGCCCAGCACCAGATGAAGAAGGGAGCGAGCGAGGTCGTGGAGGGGGAGCAGCTCAACCTGCTCATCGGGTCCCTCCCGTACGACGACGACAAGGTGAAGGAGAAGGTCAAGCTCGCCATCATGGCCATACTCAACGAGAAGTACGGCATCACCGAGGACGACTTCGAGACCGCCGAGCTGTGCGCCGTGCCCGCCTTCAAGCCCAGGGACATGGGCCTCGACAGGTCCATGATCGCAGCGTACGGTCAGGACGACAGCTCCTGCGCCTACGCGGAGTTCATGGCCGAGCTGGACACCAAGAACCCGGAGTACACCACGGTCACCATCTTCGCCGACAAGGAGGAGACGGGATCCGACGGGGTCACCGGGATGAGGTCGTTCTTCTTCAGGGACTTCATCGAGGACCTGGCGCAGGACGAGGGCTGCGAGGTCAGGGACGTCATGAGGAACTCGATCTGCCTCTCCTGCGACGTCAGCGCCGGATTCGACCCCGCCTACCCCGATGTGATGGAGAGGAACAACTGCTGCTTCATGAACCGCGGACCGTGCATCGCGAAATACGACGGATCCAGGGGCAAATACAGCACCAACGACGCCTCCGCCGAGATGATGGACTACGTCATCTCCATCCTCAGGGACGCGGACGTGTCCTGGCAGATCGGCGAGCTCGGGAAGATCGACCTCGGAGGCGGAGGAACGATCGCTTCGGAGATCTCGGTCCACAGCATCGACACCGTGGACATCGGGGTCCCGGTCCTGTCCATGCACGCCCCGATCGAGGTCACCGCCAAAGCGGACGTGTACATGCTGTACAAGGCCATCCGCGCCGTGTACGACTGCAAGAAACCCAAGGCGTTCTGATGCGCCCGGCGGGGGCGACCCCGCCTTCACTTCTCCAGATACCTGCCGCAGACCTGGCAGAACTCATCGTCGGGGTACACGTCGTTCCCGCATTCCGGACAGTAGTCCGACTCGTCGTAGGCGTAGACGGTGCTGCTCCTGCGGAACCCCAGCGGGAATATGAACAGCAGGGGGATGAACGCGAACGCCCTGCCCGATAGGAAGTACAGTCCGACCGAGAATGCGGCGAGGATCGCGAACGCCAGGATCAGGAGCATCGTGCGGCTCATATCCTCCTCCCGCAGACCCTGCAGTACCCGTAATCGGGTTCGACTGGGGATCCGCAGTACGGACAGAAGCCGGAATACTCCTTCTCGGGACCTTCCGGGATCTCCGGTTCCTTCTCTACAGCGTTGCGGGAGCGCTTCATGTTCGACGCCAGCTGGTACAGCGCCAGGCAGATGAACAGGAGCCCGAACATCATGAAGATCATCATGTACGGGAACGGCACCATCGTGGCAGCCGTCATCGTCCACATTAGGGCGAACAGGAGCATGAACAGCGGACCGACTATGCCTGAGATCCTCATTTTCGATGCCATGACGCGCCTCTCGGACCGTTATGAGAGCTTCGATATAAAGGTGGCCTCGGCAGATTTGCTTAATCAAGATTTACTTAATTTCAATAAACTTAATTACGATTAAGTTCTTTACCGAGCATGGACGGGTTCATCGGCCGCGAGAGGGAACTGGAAGCATTGGAGCGCGAATACTCCAAACCCGGATTCGGGATGTTCGTCCTCTACGGACGCAGGAGGGTCGGCAAGAGCACCTTGCTCAGGAGATTCGCCGAAGGGAAGCGGGTCGCATCCATGACCGGCGTCAAGAACGACTACAAGCGGAACCTGGCCCTGCTGAGGTCCACCGTTCCGGAGAGCTACAGGATCTCCGTCGAACCCACACCCGAGGATGTATTGGATTCGTGGGCGGCCATGTCGAAGGACGGGAGACTCGTAGTCGTGATCGACGAGTACCCGTACCTCGCCAATTCGTTCCCCTCGTTCTCCAGCATCCTCCAGAATCGCATCGACGATGTCTTTTCCGGATGCGACATCTTCCTGATACTCTGCGGATCGTCCATCGGCGCCATGGAGGACGGGGTCCTCGGATACGAGAGCCCCCTCTACGGCAGGAGGACGTCGCAGCTGATGATGCTCCCCCTCACGTATCTGGAATCCCGCCCGTTCCTGAAAGGGTTCTCCGATGCGGAATGCCTGAAGATCTACGGGATGGTGGGCGGGATACCCGCCTATCTGAAGATGTTCGACCCCTCGGTCGGATTGGACAGATGCATAGTGGACAGATTCCTGACGGATACAGCGTTCTTCAGGATGGAACCCGACTACATCCTGAGGGAGGAGCTCAGGGAGCCGAGCACATTCTCCTCTCTGATATCCGCCTTGGCGGCGGGGAAGTTCAGACTGAACGAGATCGCCGACGAGGCCGGGATGGATACATCCCTGGCCACTGCGAAGCTCAAGGAACTCATGAGGCTCCAGATAGTGGAGAAGGTGGTCCCGTTCAAGGAGAAATCCAAGAAGAAGACGGGTTACGTCCTCGCGGACAACATGTTCCGTTTCTGCTACCGCTTCATCGAAGGTTCCTACGTCCCTCTGGACGCCTCCGAGGAGGAATCGTCGCTCAGGCGCATAGAGTCCGGGATGCAGACGTACATGGGGTATGTGTTCGAGAGGGTGTGCCGCACCTATGTCCGGAGGAACATGGGATTCAACACCGTGGGCGTGTGGTGGGGCTCCGATCCGACCACCAGGACAGCCGCGGAGATCGATGTAGTCGCCTACGACTACGACGACCCCGACGGGACGGTGCTCTTCGGGGAGTGCAAATGCAGGAACTCCCCCGTGACGATCGAGGTCCTGGAGAACCTCATGAGATCGTCGAAGCTCGTGGAATGCGGAGAGCGCAGATACGCCCTGTTCTCCACGGGCGGTTTCTCCGACAGCGTCGTATCCGCCGCGGAGGAGAGCGGGATAGCGCTGATAGGTCTGGATGAGCTCTACTCTGACAAGGCCAGATGAGGGGATGCATCGTCTCATCGTCACAGCCCCTCAGGCCCATGCCTTAAAACGAGTTCGTCCATCTGCCGCGCATGAACGCCGAAGAGATGAGGAAGGAAGCCGACTCGATACGCCCGTCCGATCCCGCGAGGGCCGCAGAGCTGTACGCGGAAGCATCCGATATGGGCGATGCGCAGGCCTCATCCTCGCTCGGCTACATGCTCATGGTCGGAGAAGGGGTCGGAAAGGACCTCAAGAAGGCCGTCGAATATCTGAGGAAGGCGGCGGATGCGGGCGATGCGAAAGCCATGGTCAACCTCGGGAACCTGATCCTCGAGGAGGATCCGACCGAGGCTCTGAGATGCTTCGAGACCGCGGGTGAAGCGGGCAGCGTCACCGCGATGATGAACGCCGCCGTGATGCACCGCACCGGCGCCGGGATCCCCATGGACGCCTCCAAAGCCGTGTATTGGTTGGAGAAGGCGTCGGAATCCGACGTGTCCGCCATGTCCGTCCTGGCGCACATCCTCCGCACGGGGGAGAACGTCCCCGCCGACAAGCCCCGCGCGGCCGGACTGTACCGCAGGGCGGCGGAGCTCGGCGATGCCGATTCCCAATACGACCTGGCGATGATGCTCGATTCCGGCGACGGGATCCCCATGGATCGCGAGGAGGCCGAGAAGTGGTTCCGCGAATCCGCATCCCAGGGGGACAACGACGCACGCCTGTGCCTCGGAGGGATCCTCTACGAGCGCGGCGACTACGCCGGGGCCGAGGAGGTGTTCACGGACGCCGCCATCGACGGCGACCCCAAGGCGATGTACAACCTCGCGCTGATCTACGCCGGAGGGAACCTCGGGACCCCCGACATGGGGAAGGCGAAGGAATGGCTGGAGGGCGCGTCGGACATGGGGTTCGCATACGCCCAGTCCATGCTCGGGACGATCCTCCTCGACGAGGGGAGGAAGAACGACGCGATCGGTCTCCTGAGGAAAGCGGCGGAGCAGAACGAGCCCGTGGCCATGTACAACCTGGGCGCCCTCGCACTGTCGGGTCAGGTCGAGATGAACGACCGTGAAGCGGTCGGTTATCTCGTCAGAGCGGCGGAATCGGGTGTGCCGGAGGCCGCCGAGCTCCTCGGCAGGCTCTCCGGACAGGGACTGATCCGATCGCGACCGGTCCAGAAGCTCTTCCAGCGATTCTATCTCGAAGGTGCACGGGATCCCTTCGACGCCGTACACGTGGCGGTCCACTATGGCGCAGTCTATCCCGAACGCCTGCGCGGCCAGCGAATCGTTCTCGCTGTCGCCGACGTACAGCGTCCTCTCCTTCGGGACGTCGAAATGGGAGAAGGCCAGGGCTATGGGGTCGGGGGAGGGCTTGTGCAGCTCCGTCTCATCCCAACCGACGATGACCTCCGCGATCCCGTCGAGACCGCAGTCGGCCATCAGGTTCTCGATCTTGTACCTCCTCTTGCCGGACGCGATCCCGATGTGCTTCCCGTCGGATTTGAGAGCCCTGAGAACCCCGGGGGTCTCCGGGAACGGCTCCGCCCCCTTGTACGCGTCGGATTCCACGACCTTGTAGAACCTGTTGATGAAGTCCTCATGGACGGTCGGGTCCTCGGACACGCTGGCGAAGATGTCGTCCATCGACATCCCCAGGTACTTCCCGAAGTGCGAAGGGTCGTAATCCACGCCGAGGGCCGGGAGGGACTCCTTCAGGATCGCCTCGATCCCGGTCCTGGTGTCGAACAGGGTGTTGTCGAAGTCGAACAGGTAGAGGTCGTAGTCCTTCATCTCGTCCCCACGTAGATGTTGACCGCGCCGAAGCTCTTCACGTAGAACCTGGCGTCCTCGAATCCGGCCTTCCTGAATATGGCGACCATGTCCTCGCCGTACGGGAATCCCTCGATCGACGACGTCAGCCAGTCGTAGGCGGGCTGCTTGCCGTCGATGACCTTGCCCTTGTCGTACTTGCGGCCCTTCTTCTTGATGCGGCGCATGTAGATGTCGTAGAAGAAGCGGATGAACCTGTTGTCGGGCTTGGACAGCTCGGCGACCACGACCTTGCCGCCGGGGGCGAGGACGCGGTGCATCTCGGACACCGCCTTCTGGATGTCGGTGACGTTGCGGAGCATGTATCCCGATGTGACGAGGTCGAAGGACCCGTCGGGGATGTCCAGGTTCAGCGCGTCGCCGACCCTCCACTCGATCTTGCAGGGGAGGTCCAGATCGGCCTCCTTCCTCTCCGCGAGCTCGAGCATCCTGGGCGTGATGTCCACCCCGACGACCTTCCCCTCGGGTCCGGCGTTGCGTGCGACATGGAACGCGATCTCGCCGGTGCCGGTGCCGACGTCCAGGCACTTCTTGCCGGAGATGTTCCCGGCCTTCTTCATCATGAACCTGTGCCAGCCCTGCACCATGTGCATGGACATGATCTCGTTCATCTCGTCGTAGTAGTCGGCGATCTCGGTGAAGACGTCCTTGACGTACTCCTCCTTGCCTTCGAACTGGTTGCCTTTCTTCTCCTCCGTCATGTCAGATCACCGGAATCAGAATCTCTTGGATAACATAGCCGACGACCAGCAGGAGACCGAAATGCCAGTTCATCCTGAAGGCCAGCGGCACGAGCATGAAGTTGGCGTGCGGATCCTCGGTGGACCGCATCGCGTTGTTGTAGAGGACGCGCATGTCGTACAGGGACAGCAGCGCCAGGAGGCACGCCACGGGCGCAGCCCCGATTATCACCAATGCCACAAGCAGAGGGAACGCCACGGCGTTCTCGAGCAGGTACAGCTTCTGGGCCCCCTCGCGGGTGAGATGGCTGCACAGCGTGCGCACCCCGGCGTCCTTGTCCTCCTGATAGTCGCGGGTCTCGTTTCCGCACAGGACCGCGGTGATCAGGAACGAGTTGGGCAGGGAGATCAGCAGCGCCTCCCAGGAGAACGCTCCCCCGGACATCACGCAGTACGTCCCCAGGGGCATCAGGATGCCCATCATCAGGAACACCACCGGCTGTCCGAGCCCGTGGTACTTGTACGCCACACCCGTGGTGTACATGCCCGCTCCGGCCACCCCGATCAGTCCGTAGATGAGGATGTTCCACCCGGAGTACCATATGAACACCAGGCCGCACCCGCAGACCGCCAGGAGGCTGACGATGCCGGCCATCTTGACCTTGTGCGGTTCCAGGACGCCGGTCACCAGCTCGGGGGAACGGGTCTCGTTCTCGACCGTGTCGGTGCCCTTCTTGTAATCCCCGTAGGTGTTGAGAAGGTTCGTCGCCGATTGGATGAGGCAGCCGGCGACGACGATCAGGAGGAACACCAGCCATCCGACGGCGTCGAAAGCGCTGTCGCGGTAGGCGACGGCTCCGCCTATCAGAACGGGCACGACGGCGCCGTGCAGCGTCCACGGCCTCAAAGCGTTCCACCAACCGGCCTTGACCGGCTTGACCTGGGGCATGTACGCGGGAACGGCATCACCCACTTAAAAGGTGGGACCGGAACGGCGACAGGTCGCTTTATGTACACGTGCCGATACGCTGGACATGGAAGTCCAGGTTAGACCCTATGAGGAGCGGGACCTGCCGTCCATGACGGCGATCTGGAACCGCGTCGTGATGGACGGGCAGGCCTTCCCCCAGGACGAGCCCGTATCGGACGACGAAGCGAAGGAGTTCTTCGGATCGTTCGAGCACTGCGGGGTCGCCGAGACGCCCGACGGCAGGATCGTCGGCATGTACGAGATCCGTCCCAACAACGTCGGCAGGTGCGGGCACATCGCCAACGCCAGCTACGCCGTGGACCCCGATTCCAGGGGGATGCACGTGGGGAGGGCGATGGTGTCGGATTCCCTCGTGAAGGCGAAGGAGCTCGGATTCCGCATCATGCAGTTCAACGCCGTCGTGAAGGAGAACGCCAACGCGAGGCATCTGTACGAGAGCCTCGGATTCAACCTCGTCGGCGAGATACCGGGCGGATTCAGAAGCCTGGACGGAAGATACCATGACATCTGCGTCTACTACCACGGATTGTAATCGCAACCACCACTACGGCAGGTGCCTGATAAGGGCCTTCCTCGCCGGGATGGCCATATCCATCGGCGGATGCGTCTACATGGCCTGCGACGTGAAGTGGGTCGGGGCCATCCTGTTCTCGGTCGGACTGATGACCGTCGTGGCGTTCGGATTCGACCTGTACACCGGGAAGATCGGGTACGCGGTGGAGAAGCCCCTGTCCTACATGAAGGACATAGTGGTGATCATCATCGGGAACTTCATCGGGTGCATGCTGGTCGGGCTGATGATGCCCTACGACGCCGCGGGACCCGCCGTGGACGCGAAGCTGGCGCTCGACTGGTATCAGGTCATCTTCAAGGGGGTCATGTGCGGCATCCTGATGTTCATCGCCGTCGACTTCTACAAGCAGAGGAAGAGCTTCCTGGCGATCTTCTTCTGCGTGCCCGTGTTCATCCTCGCCGGATTCGAGCACTCCATCGCGGACATGTTCTACTTCTGGTCCGCGAGGGTGATGACTCCGGAAGCGCTGGTGTTCATCGGCCTGGTGATAATCGGCAACGGAATCGGCGGCATGCTGATACCGTTCTGCCG